>CAZZGS010000961.1:0-2169 GCA_964653845.1 uncultured Bryobacter sp. | reverse complement strand
GTGCTTGGCTACCGGCCTAATATGAGTTACAACGTGACGCCGACGTCGAGCCCGCTGCAGGCGGCAGATGGCAGGCTGATAGATCGCAACTTCAGCAATAACGCGACCTTTTCGCAGAAGACTCCGTGGCAGGGCACGCGTCTTGATGCGGCCTTTAACAATGGCCGGCTGAGCACGAGCAACCCATTTAGCGGCCTGAACCCCTTTACGCTATCGACACTAAACATCAGCCTGACGCAGCCATTGCTGCGCGGGCGCAAGATTGACAATGATCGCAATCAGATTCGGTTGCTTCGCAAGCAGATCGACATTAGCGAAGCGGATTATGAGCTTCGTGTGATTCAGGTGGTGACGCTGGTGACGCAAGGCTATTGGGACCTTGTCGCGGCCCGTCAGGATATCGAAGTAAAGAAGCAGAGTGTGGATCTGGCACGGGATCAATACGAGAGATCCAAGCGACAGATTGACGCAGGGACTCTTGCTCCGGTTGAGTTGTCGGCTGCACTGGCTGAACTGGAGCGGCGTCAGGACACCTATTATTCGAGCATCGGTCTGTTGACCGAGGTTGAGAACAACCTGAAGAATTTGCTGGCTGGTGGCCGGGATCAGACGATCTGGAGTGACGAAGTGATCCCTGTAGAGACGCAGAGTGTGGCCCCGCCGGCACTGGATGATCTGAAGGCACTGATTCAGAGTGCGGTTGGAAAACGCCCCGAGCTTAAGAATCTGAAGTTGCGTCTGGAATCGAACGAGTATCAGAAGGATTTGGCCAGGAACTTGAAGTTACCAGGTGTGAATCTTGAGGCTGGCTATACGATGGCGGGTCTGGCGGGTGCGCGTAACACGGCAAGAAATCCGTTCTTCGGCGGCAGTGTTGGAGACGGTGTCCCGCCTGCCTTTATTGGGGGCTACGGCACCACGTTGAGCAGTTTGTTCGGGCAAAACTATACGAGTTGGCAAGCGGGTTTGCAAATCGACTGGACCATTCGGAATCGTGCCGCAGCAGAGACACTGACGCAGGCGAATCTGGCAGACAGGAATCTGAATCTGCAGCGAGCAAGGGCTGAGCAGATTGTCGAAGCTGAGGTGAGGAATTCTTTGCAGTCGTTGCGAACTTCAGAACAGCGAATTGTTGCGGCCGAAGCGAGTGTCAAGGCCGCGAAAGAGAAGCTCGATAGCGAACAGCGCCTGTTTGAGACTGGCGAGAGCACGAACTTTCTTGTACTGACGCGGCAGAATGAATTTGCCGATTCCCAGCGGCGGGGTCTAGTGGCGCGGCTCGACTTCAATAAGGCGATTGCCAGGCTCGAGCAGGCGCTGGGGGCGACGCTCGATACGCACAACATCAGTCTGAAGTAGGAACGGCTCAATCAGAACGTAGAGTGCTGGATGGATCCATGTGAGCCGCCTGGCGAGCGGGGAAGTAGTTTGCTGCCAGAGCTATCAGGAGCAATGCCCCTACTGCAAAAAGATTTGTTGTTGGGTCTAGCGGTTCGAGCCCGTAGAGCATTCCCTTTAGGAAGCGACCTAACCAGAAGATACCGATGGTTCCAAGACCGATACCCAGAAATGCATGAGCCAAGCCCCGGTAAAGGAATTGATTTCTAATTTGACCCTGTGTAGCGCCCACTGCCATCCGAACTCCGATTTCATATCTCTTTTGAGAAACAAAATAGCTGGTGGAGCCGTAGATACCAATTGCTGTGAGCAATAGAGCCAGAGCACCGAAACTGCCCAAGAGCGCAGCAATCCAGCGTGGTTGTTTGAGGAGCCTTTGAAGAGAGTCATCCAGTAAAACCGCTTCGTGAATTCCGAGTGCGCCGTCGATGGAAGCGGCTGCCAAACGGATGGAATGAAGCAAGGAAGATGCTTCGACTCCAGGCCTGCTTCGAACCAGAATTTCCACCAAATATGGTGGTTCTTGATTGGTGGAAGTGTAGAAATGTGGTTTGGCTTCACGCGTCGGTCCTGCACGCCGAACGTCGCCAGCGATTCCAACAACGAGATAGGTCTCTGTCTTTTCACGAATGGTCTGAAAGTTTTTCCCCAGGGCTTGGCCAGAGGGCCACAGCAATTCGGCTGCGCGACGGCTGATAATCGCTACCTTGGGGCTATCGGGAGAGTCAGCCTGTTGAAAGCCCCGCCCGGCGAGCAGAGGAACTCGAAGAC
>CAZZGS010000960.1:0-2174 GCA_964653845.1 uncultured Bryobacter sp. | reverse complement strand
CAATGATCACGATGAACATTGATCTGATCGCTCAAATGTCATGCAACCCGGCTATTGGCGGTATCGCCAAAGGGCATCTGGTTCGGGAGATTGATGCCCTGGGCGGTGTGATGGGTGAAGTGACCGATGCAGTTGGGATCCAGTTTCGTTTGCTGAATACGAGCAGAGGACCAGCCGTTTGGAGCCCTCGGGCGCAGTGCGACAAAAAGCTCTATCGCATCAAGATGAAGGAGATTCTCGAGCAGGAAGCGAATTTGCGGATCCTTCAGGCAGAAGTGGCTTCGTTTGTCATTGAGGGAGGCAGCAAGGTGAACGGTGTTCGTCTTACGGACGGCCGGGATCTTTTGGCGGGCGCGGTGATTGTGACGACCGGGACTTTTCTGAAAGGCGTGGCTCATGTGGGCGAGACGACCTACAACTGCGGCCGGAATGGAGAGGCACCAAGCAATTTACTCGCAGAGCAACTGCGCGGTTTGGGATTGCAGTGGACGCGCCTCAAGACAGGAACACCGCCGAGGCTTGATGGAAGGACGATCAACTGGAAGAAGTTTGAGCCGCAGAACGGCGATGTAGTGCCTACGCCGTTTAGTTTTTTGACTGACAAGATCACACAGAAGCAGATTCAGTGCTTCCTGGCTTACACCAATGAGAAGACCCATGCCGTCTTGTCGGAGGCTATACCACGTAGCCCCCTATATAGCGGACAGATTGAAGGGATTGGCCCAAGATATTGCCCTAGTATAGAGGACAAGATCGTAAAATTCCCAGACCGGATCCGGCATCAGCTATTTCTTGAGCCGGAGGGACTCGATACAAACGAAGTCTACGTAAATGGCATGTCGACCAGTATGCCGATTGATGTACAGGCGGCGATGATCGCTTCGATCGAGGGGTTAGAAGACTCGGAGATGATTCGCCCGGGTTACGCGATCGAATACGATGCTATCGACCCTCGGGAGCTCGATCATCGGTTGGAAGTGAAGCGATACCCAGGTTTGTTTCTGGCTGGACAGATTAATGGCACCAGCGGCTATGAAGAGGCGGCGATTCAAGGCTTGCTTGCCGGGCTGAATGCAGCGATGAAGGTTTCTGGAAATGGGGAAGTAGTTCTCGCCCGGAACGAGGCCTATGGCGGAATCCTTGTCGATGATCTGGTAAGCAAGGGGGCTGACGAGCCGTACCGGATGTTTACTTCGCGGGCAGAGTTTCGTCTGAGTCTGCGAATCGATAATGCGGATGAGAGATTGACTCCTATTGCCGTTAAGATCGGTTTGGCGTGCGCCGAGCGGAGGCGGCGTTTTGAGGAGAAGCTGGCGCTGAAAGAGCGTTTGCTGGTTGTACTGCAGGAAAAGCGGGTGGCTCCGGGGCGAATTGCGGGTTTGGAGCTTCATTTTGACGATCGTCCGATCTTGGCGCAATGGTTGCGTAGGCAGGACGCTTCAATTATGAAGATTCAGGGTTATCTTGAGGAGCAGGTGGGTGCTCCGCTGAAGTTCGGCTTGCTGACGACCGTCGAGACTGAATTGAAGTACGAGGGGTATCTTTCGCAACAACAGCGGCAAGTGGACCGGTTACGCGAGGGCGAAGCGCGCAAAATCCCGGCTGACTTCAACTTTGGGACAGTACCTGGTCTTTCAAATGAGGTTCAGGCGAAGCTGAATCGGGTTCGTCCGGAGACTTTGGGCCATGCGGGGCGAATTCCCGGGGTAACACCGGCGGCGGTGGCAATTCTGGATGTTTACCTGAGTATGCGCAGATCGGCTCAATAAGTATCTGTTCCACGTGGAACATGGTGTTTCGGTCTTCAATTCCCTTCGCTGAGGGTGCTTTTGACACTTCGGGGCCAATTTATTTTGAATAGGGTCTCAAGGCGACTATTCGTCCGGCAACGTTCCACGTGAAACAACACCGATAGTCACCCAGGATTATCCATGCTCGATTCGTAGCACCAAAATTCCTATTTCGATGCTTCGCGGCTGCTAATCTCCGCTGTTCCACGTGAAACAGTTTCTCCATTGAAAATTTACAGCGGGAGAGTTGAGCCAAGCGCCGACAAATCGAAAGGTAGAGTCGCTGGGGCAAGAAGCCCTGATGTTCCACGTGGCACATCAGGGCTTGTGAAGGGTGCTAATATAAGCCCGTGGGAAAAATCATCGCGATCACCAACCAAAAGG
>CAZZGS010000959.1:0-2174 GCA_964653845.1 uncultured Bryobacter sp. | reverse complement strand
GGATACAACCGTTGCAGCCAAAGCGCAGCCGCCTACTTGGTGGGCTTTCCAAAAAGTATCCCGTCCTGAACCTCCCAAGGTCGATAATGCGCGCAACGAAGTAGACGCCTTCATCCTCGAAATATTGGCCAAAGAAAAACTTCCGGCCGCACCCCGTGCTTCAGCCGCAACTCTCGCCCGTCGCGCCTATATGGACCTTTGGGGCCTGCCCGCCACTGCTGAGCAAGTCAAGGCCTTCGTCGACGACAAATCTCCGTCCGCATGGCCGAACCTGATCGACAAGCTCCTCGCCTCTCCTCACTATGGTGAGAAATGGGGCCGGCATTGGCTCGACCTTGTACGTTACGCCGACACTGCCGGTTTTGAGCTCGACACCTACATTCACGACGCATGGCGCTATCGCGATTGGGTGATCAATGCCTTCAACGACGACAAGCCCTATGACCGCTTCATTCGCGAACAGATCGCCGCCGATGAACTGATGCCCGAAGATCCCATCGCTCATACCGGCACAGGTCTGTATTGCGTTGGCCCGAATCGCGACCTCTTCCCCGATCAGGCCGACATCAATCGCGAAGAGATGCTGACCGATTTCGTCGACACTACCTCATCCGTCTTCCTGGGATTAACCGCTGGTTGCGCTCGCTGCCACGATCACAAATTCGATCCCATCACGCAGGAAGACCACTACCGCATCCGCGCCATCTTTGCACCCGCAACTAAAGTGAAGGTCGCCCTCAATCGTCTCGAGTCTCTCGGCTTCGATGTCGGTGAGAGCAATCGAGAATGGAAGCTACGCGAGATTGGAGATCAGATTCGCGCTTCGCAATCCAGATGCCAGGACAAACTCAGGACGGCCAAGTTGAACGCGCTTCCCCTCGAAGCCAAAGAAGCCATCATGGCTCGCGACAACGAACGCACGCCGCGCCAGCGAGAGCTCGCAACTCAGCACGACGCCAAGAACCGTGTCACCGACGACGAGATCCGCGCCTGCATGAATCCAAAAGAGACCGCAACGCTCCAAAACATCGAAAAGGGCCTTGTGCGCATGTACTCAGGCTACCGGCCCAAACCCTTCGCCTGCGGCATTGCAGATTGGTGGAACGTAGCCCCTCGCACGATTATGCCTGTGAAGGGTTCCCCCATCGGTCGCGAAATCCAGCCCGGCTTCTTCTCCGTCCTCGGTGGCGGCGAAGTGCCACCGCCTGCCGAGCACAGAGAAGCCACCGGCCCCATTCCGCTGATGCCTACCACTGGCCGGCGCATGGCTCTCGCCAACTGGATCAGCGACCCGGGCAACCCACTTACCGCCCGAGTCATGGTCAACCGTATGTGGCAGTACCACTTCGGTCGCGGCCTGGTTGCAACTACCAGTGACTTCGGCACACGATCGGGTAAGCCGAGCCATCCCGAGCTACTCGATTGGCTCGCTTCGGAATTCATAGCCAAAGGTTGGTCGATCAAACATATGCACCGCCTGATGATGAATTCCGCCACCTACCAACAGGAATCCACTACTTCAAAACAGGCCTCCGGCAAAGACCCGCTCAACGTCTTCCTGTCTCATTTTTCGCGACGGCGGATCGGTGCTGAAGAGCTTCGCGATTCCGTCCTGCTGGCCAGTGGAGGCTTGAATCTCAAGCGTGGTGGACGCCCGGTCGTTCCACCCTTGACCCAAGAAGAGAAGGCAACGCTCACGCAGTCTCCCGACAATGCCTGGGTTCTCACGGCCGATGCTTCAGAGCACTCCCGCCGCAGCCTCTATATGGTCCAGAAACGCACTTTCCGCATGCCGATGCTGGAAGTCTTTGATGCTCCCGAATCGATGCTCACCTGTGCCCGCCGCGATTCCAGCACCACTGCCCCGCAATCGCTCTCCCTCTTCAACGGAGCCTTCACGATGGAGCGCGCGCAAGCCTTGGCAACAAGGCTCGAAGCAGAGAATCCAACCGGTGACGCAGCGCTCATTCGTGCCTCTTGGAATCAAATCCTGTCCCGCGAACCTGACGCCCGCGAACTTAGCCGCGCGCTCGAATTCCTTAAATCGCAAACGCAAAATACCGGCGGTCGTCATCAATCGCTGGTCGAATTGATCCGAGCCTTATTCAACCTGAACGAGTTCCTATATGTCGACTAACTCACGCCGAGATTTTCTTGCTACGACAGGTCGAGGC
>CAZZGS010000958.1:0-2176 GCA_964653845.1 uncultured Bryobacter sp. | reverse complement strand
GGGATCGCCAAATTCCCTGGCTGTCTCAATCCACAAGCGAATCGCATCTTGAGCATTGCGCAGAGCTTCTTCTTGCGAGTCCCCATGAGCCGCGCAGCCTGCTAATTGGGGAACTTCCGCAACATAGGCTTCGTCTTCCTTGCTCCAATAAATAATCACTTCGTACTTGGTCATTTGCCACCTAGTTTTTCTTCGAGAATCATGGCCCGGACCTGCTTGACTTGATAAGGCTTGGCCTGTGAGCCCGCTCTGTGGAGATTGATCTTGGCAGCAACGCCGTCTTTGCGAAAGATATGGTGGCTGCCGTTCACCCGCTTGTCAAAGCCCAAGCTTTCGAGCAAATGACACAAGTCGTCGAACCGGATGGAGGCAACGGCAACCCCGCTCAAAACGCACCGAAGGACTTGCTAAGAGGCCACCAACACATCTTACCAATTGGCCATATCAATGGAAAACTCGCAGGCGGCTAGCTGGACAGCCGGACCCATTCGCCTGATACACGCGACTGCATGCTACGCATGCTACGTGGACAGCCCATGAACTCATGGAGAAGCGAAAGGAGAACAAGGAATAATGCACTGCCAAATTTACCTTGCTCGTTACGATCACGAATGAATGGGCCTAGAGCAACACCACAAACAAACCAAACGCAAACAAACCCGAAGCGATAGCCACCCACCCCCAACCCCGGCTCTGCCGGATGCTCCACCACATATAAATACCAGAGCCGATCCAAATCAGACTCGCAACACAAAACAGATCCACAACCACCGCCCACGCACTCGGCAACCAACCCTTCTGCTCAAACCCGCCCCGCGCATGCATCCCCGTCAGAAAGTGATCCCAACGAAATCGACGATCCTCCACCCTGAGCCGTTTCTCAGCCGGGAAGTATTTCAGTTGCGAACTATTCAAGAAGGTATACGAATAGATGTTTACTTGGTCCGGCCCCTGGCGAAACGCTCCAAAGTTCGTCCCTTCAATTCCCACCAGTTTAAGAGTGGCGCGGCCAAACTCCCGAAGCTGCTCTGGATCTTCAGGCACCGCCGCATCATACTGCCTCTCGAGGCGCACCTTCCACAACGGCTGATTCTTCGCCTTGTCCATCGCTTCAAAAAACGCATTATGGGCGAACGGAATTGAGGAGACTCCATACATAAAAAACCAGGGCAACAACCCAAGCCCAAGATAAAGATGCGCACGCCGGTTTAGATCTGAAAACTTCATATCGTCACCACAAAGAAGGCAAACAGCAGCAAGCCCGCCAGCAGCGCAAACGCGCCGTAGCGCCGTGTAACTTTCATCTCCCACCACATCCACAAACCAGACAGCGCCCAAAAGATCATCCCTGCAATAAAAAGATCCACCGTGATAGCCCAGACCGTATCGACGCCGTAACCAGTATCGTAGCCTCGGCGTCGATGAAACTTCTCAAGAAAGGCATGCGGAGGATTCGGCATCCTTTCGACAACCACTTTGCCGTCCGTCGGCGTGTAGGTGATGCGGCGCGGCGAGAGCAAATCATTGCGGCTGATCACCAGTGCCGCCCCTTCGCGACGCACTTGAAACGCCCCCTCCAACTCAAGACTCGCCAGGATCTGCCTTCCCATCATGCGCGCGTCTGCCTTTTCTGGAAAGCTGCCGTTATAGCTAACTTCGCGTTCCTTGCCCAGCGGCTTCGGCGCGGGCGCATCGCGCTTCTCAAACAAGTCACGATGATTCATCGCCATGGTACTAACAACATACATAAGTAGCCACGGTGCCAGAAACAGTGCCGCATACATGTGGGAGCGCCTCAGGAATTTCGACAGCATCGCAAAAGTATATCGGAACCGTTCGCAGAAATCTTCGACCTATATTTCCATTCCAATCAATAACTTCCAAAAAACACAGATCGAAGCGTTCTACTCAGCCTGTTAGCTTCTGAATCGGAGAGAGCCTCTACTCTTCTCCTGAATTCACTCGAAAAAAGGAAACTGACAACCATGTCAACTCAAGCTCAAATCGATGCCAACAGGCAAAATGCCAAGAAGTCGACCGGCCCCAAGACCCCCGAAGGCCGCGCCAATTCCGCGTTCAACAGCACCCGTCATGGCCTCACAGCCAACCCAACAACCATCCTCGAAAACAATCCGCACGAACGAAGCCAATACGACGCCCTCAAGGCCAAACTCCT
>CAZZGS010000957.1:0-2183 GCA_964653845.1 uncultured Bryobacter sp. | reverse complement strand
CCCGCATGTCCGGTGGTGTGGGAGGGGCGGCGCCGTGAGGTTTCCCCCGATCCCGATCAACGAGTCTTGACATCGATCACGTGTACGGGAGCATTCGAGATACGCTGTGACGAGGATGACTCGCCGTTCGTTCCTGATCGCCGCCCAAGGTTCATTGCCGGATCTCCGCGATGTTGTGCCCGACCTAGTGGTGCCGACTTTGGAGGATGGCGAGCCAGCTGCAGGGCGCCGGGTGCGTGTGAGTAGTCAGGATGCACCGGAGCTTTATCACGTTCTCTATCTGCCCACGGACTGGCAGCCCAAGGGCCGCTATCCGGTGATTGTAGAGTACGCCGGCAACGGCAACTATAGAAATGCTTATGGCGATGTTTCGCTGGGGGTGCCGGAAGGCAGCAATCTTGGTTACGGCCTTTCGGGCGGGCAAGGCTATCTTTGGCTCTGCCTGCCCTACGTCAATCTGGAGGAGCGACGGAATCAGACGCTGTGGTGGGGCAGTGCCGATGCCACAAATGAATATGGACACCGCGTGCTGCAGCAAGTTTGCCGGCGATACGGCGGGGACCCGAAGCGCGTGCTGCTGGCGGGATTCTCTCGCGGGGCCATTGCATGTTCGTATCTTGGCTTGCGCGATGATCGCACGGCGGGGCAATGGCGTGGCTTCTTTGCGTACAGTCATTTTGATGGCGTGCGGAGTTGGCCCTATGCCGAGAGCGATCGCGAATCGGCGCTGCGGCGTTTGAGGCGGTTGCGCGGCCGGCCGGTGTTTGTTTGTCACGAGGGCAGCGTGGAGGCGACGCGCGACTTTCTCACGAACGGACGAGTGAAGGGGCGATTTACGTATGAGCCGATCCGGCTGCGGAATCACAACGACGCCTGGGTGCTGCGAGACTTGCCGGAGCGCCGGCTGGCGCGCGCTTGGTTGCAGCAGGTGATGCGTTAAGCGGAAACAGCCTGTCGAAGGACGACGGGCCTGCGCTTTGCCGACTGGGCTAAGCTAACGCTCCCTTCATGGCTTGCAGCCGCTGGGCATAGCGGTCGTGGAGCTGTTGCCAGCCATATTGCCTGGCCTCCTCCCCAACGATGGCCCCGACGGGCTGCCCTTCGAGCCAACGCTCCATTACGGCCAAGCAGATATGCCAGCCGGCAGCGACCTTGATTAGCCAATCGCCGTTCACACTATGTCGTAAGGTGAGTCGAGTTCCGTCACCGATTGCTTCCAATTGCCAGTGCAATAGATCTCCGCCCCATGTGTATGCCAAGGCTTGAGGTGGATCCGCCACGAGGACCTGCTCTTCCGTCGTCTCGCCGCCTTGCTCGCCATTCTTGAAGATCTCCACTTGTCCGCACCGATCGAGGTTCTCTGAGGCAAGCAGGGGCGACCACTCCGGCAATTGATCTTTCCTTGTCAGTGCAGCCCAAACCAGCGCCGGGCTTTGAGAGAAGTCCCGAGTCATCACCAAGGTCGGCATGTCATGTTGCCGCTCTAGCGAAACAGCCAACAATGGCCCCATTTCAATCTGCTTCTTGCTCATAAGATCTAGAATCTGCCATTTTCCAGGAAGCTCCGGTTTGGCTAAGATCGTTTGATGGCTTCGCGTTTGGATCTTCACGGTGGCAGTTACCCGATTGAGAGTCGTGCAGGGGAGATTGCGCGGTTGCGGATTCAGGGCGAGGCGATGGCTCCGGAGACGCTGGCTATGCTCCGTTTGATTGGAGTGGGGGAGGGTTGGTCTGGCCTTGATGTTGGTTGTGGGCCGGGCGGGATTACCGGGCTCTTGAGTGAGTTGGTTGGGGTGGATGGCCGGGTAGTAGGTTTGGATATGAATGCCGGGTTTCTGGACGTTGCCCGGATTGGTGCGCCTGGCAATATTGAGTTTCGATTGGGTGATGCATACCGGACTGGGATTGCGGCTGATCAGTTTGACCTTGTGCATATGCGGTTTGTGGCGAGTACGGCTGGGGGGCCGGAACGGTTGATTCGCGAGGCGATGCGGGTGGCGCGGCCGGGCGGGACGATTGCGCTGCAGGAGCCGGATGGGTCGAGTCTGAATTGCTTTCCGCCTGATGCGGATTGGGAACGGTTGAAGGCGGCGCTGCTGGGGGCGTTTGCCGGGGTGGGTGCCGATTTGCAGTTGGCGAGGCGGCTTTATTCGGTTGCGCTTGAGGCTGGGCTTGAGGATGTC
>CAZZGS010000956.1:0-2184 GCA_964653845.1 uncultured Bryobacter sp. | reverse complement strand
TAAGCCCCCAGAGGGATTTGATGCCAAGTATCCGATTCGGGAGGATTGGGTTTGCGGCTGGGTTTCCGCCGGCACCTATGATGCGTCTGAGTTGTTGAAGATGCTGAAGAGTAATCTGCCTTATCTGCTTCGATTCGAGATGTTGGAGAAGAAATCGAGGACGCCGCATCCATCGCTTTCTGGTGTTGTTGTAGAGGTGCCGCGTGACGGAATGCGGGCGGATGAATTGTTGAGACTTGCCGCGAAGAAGTTGCCCGGTTGGCAAGCGACGGTGTTTCCGAGCCACATGATTCTCTATCGAGAGAATCGGCTTTACGGGCACGGGAAGCGCCTTTGGCCAAAATAAGCGGATGTGTGCCGAATGCTTAAGCTAAACTCTTTCTGTCATGAATCGACGTAAGGCAATTGGCATAGCAGGCAGTGTGGTGGCAGCGCAGGCGGCACCGAAAGTTCAAGACCAGTTTGTTGGTGTTTACAAGCTCATCAGTTGTGAACGCAAGTTTAAGGATAGCCGTATTGAGTATCCGTATGGGCAGAAGCCCGTTGGACGGATCACTTACGATAAGGCGGGCAGGATGTCGGCGCAACTCATGCAGCCGGGCCGTCGCTCGACCGTTGCCCCTGGGATTACTTTTAGCGCGGGCACCACTGGTTGTGATGAGCTTCGGGTGGCGGCAGAAAGCTTCATTGCTTATTACGGGCGTTTCGACATTGATGAAGCGACCACGACAGTGACCCATCATGTTGAGGCATGTCTCGTGCCGAGTTGGGTGGGGACCGACCTCAAACGGAAGTACCGCTTTACGGCCAGGCAACTGGTGCTGTCAGTAGAAACTACCAATTTTTTGGAGCTGGTTTGGGAGCGCGAGGCGGATTAGCTATTGCAGTGGGTTACGCTGCCAGAGCTCGTAGCCCGCTATGTTGAGGGGCTGTTTGAGGGGCTGGTAGTTTTGCTCCAGCCAGGCTTCCAGCGTTCTGAAGTGAGGGTCGATACCGACGGCCGAGGGGAAGACGTGGAGGAAGCCCGCTTCTGTGAGCCGCTGATAGAGCAGCCACTCGGGTGGCCTGGCTTTGAGGTCGTTTAATACCTTTGTCTCTTCTGTCACGGTCATCATGCCAGGGCCCAGATACGAGAATTTGGTTTGGTTGGTGGCCTGGGTGATGAAGTAATGGATTGGCATGTAGGGGTGGACGTAGAGGGTGTTGCCGGGGCGGACGTGGCTTAAGAGTTGCTGCATGGGGGCTTGGAATGGTTTGTCTACTCTGAGGGTTCCTACTGGACTCTCCACTTTCTCTGTGCCTCGCCAGGTGCCTATCGTGTTGCTGGCGAAGGCCAGGGCCAGCAGCATTGGGACGATGGCGTATTGGATGCCTTTTCCTGCCGGTACCAGCGTTGCTATGCCCACTACTGTCATCACATAAGGCAGGGCGGCTACGAAGGCCAAGTGGCCTACGTCGGGCCTTGGGTAGGTGGTTAATATGAGGGCTTCCATTGAAACTAGAAGAAATATGTTTTGTTGTTTTTTGAAGACCAGATAGGCCCAGATTGCTGTGGCCGTGATGGGCAGGATTGCCGGTAGCTCGATGCAGGTGAGCATGATCAGGATCACTAGTTTGGCGATGCCTTCTGCGCCTTCAAAGACCTGGGCCATGCCCCCGTTGACGGCACCGTAGGGGGTGATGTTGACCGAGGAATAGTTTGCTCTGAGCCATTGCATCTGATCCCAGAAGGGGAGGAGGGCGCCTTGGGCTGCCAGGAGGATCGCACCGGAGGCTGCGGTGATCGCTACTCCTGCGGTGAAGGGGATGAGGCCTTTTCGATATTGCTTTAGAGCGGCTAAGCAGACGAGGGTGGTGAGGATGAGCAGCGCTAGCGAGGGGGTGCACCAGGCGGCGGCACCTAGTGCGACCCCTGCGGCAATGTAGCAGGGGGTGGATGCTTCGAGGATGCAGCAGATGGCGATCAAAGCTAAGGTTGCGCTGTCCCAACGGTGTTGGCCTACGAGCGCGGCGGTGTTGGCGGTCTGGAAGCAGGTGAAGAGGAGGGTGGCGAGAGCGGCTGTTGCGCGTGTCGAGAGTTTTGCCGCCAGCCAGAAGACGAGGGCGCATTGCAGAGCGAGGTCGAGGATTACCGGGATTCGCGCGGCATGGATTGAGATACCGAAGAGTTTGAAGACGAGGGCC
>CAZZGS010000955.1:0-2185 GCA_964653845.1 uncultured Bryobacter sp. | reverse complement strand
GCCTCTGGCCAGGGCCGTTGGGATCTGGCAGCGGCTCAATACCGGGAACTCACGAAGATCGAGGCGGGTAAGGTGGAATGGTGGAACGGGCTTGGCTATGCCGAGGCGAACCAGTTGCATTTGCCGGCTGCGGTGGCTGCCTTGAATGAATATCGTAAACTTGCGCCGAATGAGCCGAATGTGGTCGATTCGCTGGGCGAAGTGAATTACATGAACCGGAACTTCAAGGAGGCTGCGAAGTCTTTCGATGAGCAGTGGCAACGGTTTCCGTCGTTTCAGGGTGGTGTGGGCTGGCGGAAAGCTGCTTTTGCGTATTACTATGCAGGGGATTTGAAGACGGCGGATCTTCGCTATGCGGATTGGCGCAAGCAGGTACTAGCCAATCTGCCACCGAGCGGGCAAGCCTTTCAACAAGCCTTGTGGCTAGCGAGAACAGGCCGTGCACCGCAGGCGCGTACCTTGCTCGAGCAGGAGTGGGCTGAAAGCTCTGGCGAGCGCAAGGCGATTGCCGGTTTTCATTTGGCGATGTTGCAGTTTGGGCTTGAAGGCAAAGTGCCTGCGATCAGTTCGATCCAGAGTTGGAGTCAGGAGATCAAAGACCCGCAGGTTCGGAATGAGTTTTCTGTCTTTGCGTTGATGGCGCAGCCTGCTACCAATGCTGATGCGCTCAAGGCAAGGATTGCGGCGGCAATCCCGCAGCCGCAACTCGCCGGGCTACGCAACGAGCTTATGGTGGCGGCCGATATTCTGTCTTCGCCCGTAAAGCAGGAGAAGCCGAAATTGTTTCCGTTGCCGAACACAATCGACACGCCAGTTGATGCACTTCTTCTCCGTTGGCGTCTGGCTGTGATACCATAAAAAAGTTGTCAGGCGGCCTTCTTTGCGAGACTGTCGTCTTCGATACACCCACTGGATTTTTTCCCTTGGTAAGGTTTCGTCGAGAGGGTTCGTGCGCATCTGGATAGGTGGCCGAGCGGTCAATGGCAACAGACTGTAAATCTGTCGGGTCTTGCACCCTACGAAGGTTCAAATCCTTCCCTATCCACCATAATTTGCGCCGTTCCTCCTGATACACTGTTAGAGGCGGGCTGTTGTAGCTCAGATGGTAGAGCGCGTCCTTGGTAAGGACGAGGTCACCGGTTCAATCCCGGTCAACAGCTCCATACAATTTTCCCCCAAAACATTTTTTTTAAGGCGCGAGCAAAATGGCGAAAGAGAAATTTGACCGTAGTAAGCCGCACGTCAACGTCGGAACGATTGGGCACATCGATCACGGCAAGACGACCCTGACGGCAGCGATTACGAAGGTGTTGTCCAAGCACAACCCGAAGAACACATTCCGGAGCTTCGATTCGATCGACAACGCGCCGGAAGAAAAAGCGCGCGGTATCACAATCGCAGCGGCACACGTTGAATACGAGACCAAGAATCGTCACTACGCACACGTCGACTGCCCAGGCCACGCCGACTACATCAAGAATATGATCACCGGTGCAGCACAGATGGACGGAGCAATCCTCGTCGTCGCCGCAACCGATGGCCCAATGCCTCAGACTCGCGAGCACATTCTCCTCGCCCGTCAGGTCGGCGTACCTTACATCGTTGTCGCTCTGAACAAGACCGACATGGTGGACGATGCCGAACTGCTCGAACTGGTTGAGATGGAAGTGCGCGAGTTGCTTTCTAGCTACCAATTCCCCGGCGACGATCTGCCGGTAATCAAAGTTTCCGCACTTGGCGCGCTGAATGGCGAGCCGGAGTGGGAAGCAAAGATTGACGAGTTGATGGCCGCTGTCGACTCCTACATTCCGATGCCTGAGCGTATCATCGACAAGCCGTTCATTATGCCGATCGAAGACATCTTCTCGATCCAGGGCCGTGGCACCGTTGTTACGGGTCGTATCGAAAAGGGCATTGTCAAAGTGGGTGAAGAATGCGAAATCGTTGGCTTCACGGCCACTCGCAAGACCACCGTCACGGGCGTTGAAATGTTCAAGAAGTTGCTGGACGAAGGTCGCGCCGGCGACAACGTCGGCCTGCTTCTGCGCGGTATTGAAAAGAACGACGTCGAACGTGGTCAGGTTATCGCCAAGCCCGGTTCGATCAAGGGTTACAAGAAGTTCAAGGGCGAAGTCTACGTGTTGAGCAAGGAAGAAGGCGGACGTCACACTCCGTTCTTCAACGG
>CAZZGS010000954.1:0-2193 GCA_964653845.1 uncultured Bryobacter sp. | reverse complement strand
TTTCGGTTGATCCAATACACCGGCACTTCCCCCTCACCACATAGTCACGCAAGACATCGTCGGCGATCTTCCAGATGAAGTTAGCATTTGAATTGTGTGTTGAGTGATTCGAGCTATACCCTCTCCACCCAAGGCGTGGCTGATCCTTAATTCTACTTGGGAAATCCATCAGTCTGAACTGTCCCAACCCACCCTTCCATATTCCTCAATGTTCTCGAGGCTTCTCCCCAAAAGCCTACTTCAACTTGTCCTCAGCAAACCCACCCATCTCTCGGCTAATTCGACCGAGTAATTGATAAGGCGCGGCTTAGCTCAAATCCTATGCTCCCTCACGCAAGCCAGATGTTTCCGAATTTCCACTTGAGACAGGTCCACCCGTGCCAATGCCAAACTCTCCTTACAGGCACAAAGCCAGTCTCAACCCGGCAGTCCCTAGTAACAATCTTGATCAATCCACAAAAGACCTCGATCCTCGGCACGCAAACTGAGTCGCCAAGCCAATCGCCACAACTCCCGCAGATGCACCGGACCCAAAACCCGCGACGGCAAATCCTAAGCCAGCCTCAACGCCCTCAAGCAAGTCTTCCAGGGCAACACTCCCGTCATCAAAACCCAGCACCTTCAGCCAAAGCTCACCGCCCGCAGGTTCTCCTGGTCCAGTGGCTTCCCTCAAACGACTCAAGTTGGTGCAACGCTCGTCACCGCAGCAACATATTGACGCTGCCCTTCGAATCGTGTCGCTGCAAGGTTTTCAGCCTTTGCCGCTCAACAAGATTCTTTCCGCCTCGACGAGCGTGATCATCACCGTCATGGGATCGACCGGGGAGGCGATGAACCCATAAGCTTCATAGAAGCGTTTGGCCGCATCCGAAATCTCATGCACCAGCAGCGCTCTGATACCGGCAATCTCAGCGGCTTGCATCGTGCGCAGCACGGCATCCTTCAGCAATCCCGTGCCAATTCCCTTCCTCTGAAACGCCTTGTCAACGGCCAGGCGCCCAAGGATCACGACCGGGATCGGGTCCGGCATATTCCGTTTGATGCGGCCAGAAACCTGCTCATGGGTCGCGGCCCCAACGGCGAGGCTATAGTAGCCGGCGACTCGTGTTCCCGCACAAATGACGTAGGTACGTGATGCCCCGCTGCTCTCATTCTGCGCAGCTCGACGGCGCAACCAATCATCCAGAACCACTTCGCCGGAATCAAAGGCTGCGAGATCATGTGCAGGGGATAATTTCTCAGGTGCCCTGAGGCTTCCTGGTCTTATTTCTCCCATGGAGCTTTGGTTGCCAACAATCGCCTCAGCTTGGGATTGTCCTTCGGCGGTCTATCCAGCATTACGGTGAACTTCCGGAAGGCCTCTTCGGAGAGCACAAAGTAGCGGCGGTCGAGCAGAACGCTTTCTGCTTCACGGCAGACAATGTCGAGCATGAAATCCGACCGGCTACGGCCCAGGGCTTCCGCCGCCTGATCAATCAGGGCCTTCTGCTTCCGGGTGGCCCGCAGGTTGATCGTTTCGCCTCTCCTCCCGGCTAGCGGTGTTTGGGTGACTGCCATTTCGATACTCTCCGTTTCTGTATGCACAACAGCATTACATGACGTGCGCACGTTGTCAAAACGGATGAGTGCATCAAATTAAGCTATTCACCAGCTCCGGCATTCTAATTGCGAACCAGTTGACGCCAGAACTCCCTGATGCCGAACGCCTACCTCAAATTCCGCAAAGAATCCTCCACCGCCTCCGGGTGCGTTGCAATCACCGCCAACAATACACGCGCCGGTCCATCTGGGTAGGTCCGCCCTTGCTCCCAATTCCGCAAAGTGGCCGCCTGAAAGCCGAACTTCGCGGCATTTGCCGCTTGGCTCAGCCCTGGGTTCCGCCGCGTTTCGCGAACGTCAATCATGGGCACTTCGAGCGTGCTCACCCGAACCGCAACATTCTTGCCCTCCACCCAATCCACAGCTTCCAGCAAGCTCTCCAAAATCCTGCTCCCCGCTCGAACATTCGATTTCATGGCCTTATCTTTCATTTCAAGCTCCTCTTCCGGTATCCTTCCACCAGCCTTGGCATCAGTACCCGCATCTCATTTTGTTCAGCCTTCGTCAAATTGGCCTTCTCATTCTTTGCAAAAACGGCGCTGAGCGAGAATGTGAAGTGCAGGCCCATTTTGTGGGGCTTAATGAATGAAGGCG
>CAZZGS010000953.1:0-2198 GCA_964653845.1 uncultured Bryobacter sp. | reverse complement strand
TGGGGATGAGATTTCGGGGAATACTGCGGGGAATGTGGATAAGTTTGGGACTTATATGCGGGATGCTACTACGGGGCTGGACTATGCGGATCAACGATATTTTGCGGGGACGATGGGGGGGAGGTTTTTGACGGCGGATCCTTACCAAGCTAGTGGCGGGGCTGCCGCTCCTGGGTCTTGGAATCGGTATCCGTATGTGGGCGGGGATCCGGTGAATCGTGGCGATCCGAGTGGTCTGTTTGAGGTGGACTATTCTAATGGATGCGGTGCTCCCGGAACTGAGTTTTGCGCTGATGACGGTTACACCACTTGGGGAGGAGGAGAACCAGGAGGCGTGTGTTTGCTTCCTGGGCTCGGTAACCCGTTCTTTGGTCCTACTGTAACAGCGCTTTGTGGAATAGTGTTTGCGCCGGTACCGCCGCCACCGCCGCCTAAGACATGCAAATCAGACTTTACAGGGTCACAAATCGCTTTTGTACAGGCACACTACGCCGATGCCGCTAACTTGGCGGACCAGGCGGACTTACCTACTGAGGTGGTTTTAGGCTGGAGCGCGCTTGAGTCCGGTTGGGGTAAACCGATCAATACGGCCTACGGAAACTACTTTGGATGGAAAGGGCGCGGCAATTACCGCTGTCCAGAATACAATTTCGCGTGCTTTAAGTTTTACTACAGTTCCGCATATACAGCTCTGTTCTCCAGTCGAGATTACTTTACTTATGATAATGTCGTTGGAGTATCTGCCGTCCAGATCTTGAGTGATCAGTTCAATAACGGGGCATCGGTCCAGACTGTATTTGATACTCTGGCAAAGGCTGGCTGGACACCGGACAAGGGGTATGGAAGAGCTGTTGCGAGTACAGTAAGCGCTACGGGATCAATTATCGATTGTCTTAAGTCGTTGGGTGAGTTGAGATGAGAGTATCATGCTATACCGGATTAGTGATCGCACTCACGGGCATAGCCACCCCTGGTTATTCTGCGCCACCTCGCATTGAAAAGGGTGCGGTTGTGGTTACCTTATCGAATGGAGCTGTTCGAAGGTTAGAGACAGGGAGCGCAGCCTTTGATCTTTGGACTTCTCCCGATAATTCACTGATCGCATTTGCTACGGCGGATTCTCATTTGCGGACCACCGTAGACGATCCCGATCCTCTTTATAAGTCGTCATCAATATATGTCGCCGCCGAGGATCGCGACTACGCTCCAGTACTCTTGCTTCGCGGGCCACTAAAGATTGGCTCACTTAAACTGGAGCGATTCAACAGTCCTCGCTTCGGACCCGGCCGAAAAACGATCTACGTTAAAGGCGGCTACACAATGACGACCGACGTGATCTTGGCAATCGACATTGACTCACGCAAGGTCAGGTTCGTGGGATATGCCACGGATTTTCGTGTGATATGGGGAGGTCAATATAGCGGTGAACTGATTTTTATGATTCGTCATCTGCCTTACAATGGGTCTGAGGGGATCTCGTACGAGTGCCGCGTTGGTGCCTCGCCGGAGAAGTCCAGATTAGTCAAGGCAAACTGTGTTGACTTTTTGGGCTTCACGCGCGAATGGGCAGGGAAGAATGGTGCGATGGACCGGTAGTGGGGCGTACGCGTGCCTTTCCTGGCGCAGAGACGAGCAACTTACCCACCTTACCGCGCGCTGTGCGCGCGGCGTCAGGCACTCCCCTACGAGGCAGCGATTCCGCAACCGACTCGATAGATGCGTGCAACTCCAGTGAAAGAGGGGAGATGCCTGAGTTGCGGGTGGAAGAGCAGATTCGCGTTGTGTGTTTTTGATTTATGCGAGCCGGAAAGGAGAAAATCGGGCGTAATTCGGCGAAGGCCTATGCTCGTCGGCACGCTGAAGTTGCGATGTGTCCGGCCACGACAGTGAGGGGGACATAGCGCTCGGAGTCAAGGCGCCATAAATTTCGGCTGCCATCAGGTTCACCCGATGTTCTTCGGACTTGTTCTTGCGGATGGATGGCTTCAGGTTCAGAGAAACGAAGGCATGGTAGAGGGTGAGTGTGAGAAACGCCAGGAGCAAGAAGCATTCGATGGCTACAGGGTCATGTTTCACCTAATCAATGCACAGCTTTCGCCTCGAATCGGCTGGCCGCACAGAAGGCCCCCTTGGGTGACCCCATAAACATGGGGTAAAACAGAGATTAGCGAAGTTCGTCGCTTCGCCAATCCAACCCC
>CAZZGS010000952.1:0-2200 GCA_964653845.1 uncultured Bryobacter sp. | reverse complement strand
CGAAGGAATGGATATGGTCAAAGTCGTTTGGCCAGACTTTCCAGAAAACTAAAGCTGAACCAGCCGGTTGAGCCAACGCGCGAAGCGCGCGTGGCACACCGGGGACGTTAGGCAAAATAATATGATCTTCTTTCGCTATACTCCTATAATAATTGGTGCGATTATGCTACTTTTCGCCAAACCGGTCGGCGCAGCCTTCTGCAAATTCGGAAAGGCCACTTGGAGAATCGCCACATTAGGAAAAACCGACATGGCTTTTTTTTATCCAGAAGATAAAGCACCAATGATCATGCGACTAGTCGGCGGAAGTTTTATAGTGTTTGGAATTATGTTTTTGGTCATCGCAGGCTTTCCGTTCAAAGGACCAGGCCAGCTTAAAGCGATGAGCGAAGCAAAAGATTATTTGAATGAGACATATGGTAGTTCACCCAGCAGCTGGAGTCTCTCGGCAAAGAGCGAATCAAGTAATAATACGATTGTAAGTGTAGGTTATCGCTTCAATCAGCATTCTGGTGTTCTTCACGCAGAATGGATCGGAGAACGCTACCGCTTCACAGAAAAGAAATGAAAACCACGGAGCCCAACCAGGCAGTCAAACCAACTATCATGGCTCTCACGGACTGTGCTCCGAGCAGCACGCTCCGCGCCAGCCATGATCGCGGCTCACTTTGAACGTTCGCCTAAACCAACAAGCCAATCATGGGCCTCTACATTCACAGTCTCGAAGAGTTTCCAGTCACAGCCGAACGCAGCTATTACCTCTACCTATTGAACGGAGGATGGGGTGGCGAGCTTGAACGAGCTTTGACCGAGAACTTCCATGTGATCGGGGATCTTGCCTCACGATCTGGGTCCGTAGCAATGATGGGCAGTGAAGGTAAGCACTTTCAGAATGAGGTCTTTTCTTGGCACCAACTGAACGGCGAAGAGGCTGAGGAGTTACTTCCCGCAGTGCTGATTACTTCCATCCACCCTCGACGCTTTACCGATGAGCAGGATCCGTTTTGGAGCACCGCGTCACGGTCTGATCACCTTTTGCTTCTCCCGCTTCGGACCCACTGCAAGTCCGCCGATGATGTTGGTTCATTTATACGAAGGCTTTTCGCAGACATACGAGACCACCAAGAAATCAAGAACTTTGAGGTTGTTTGTGAGATGAAGCCCAACAAGGGAAAAGCGATCTTGGAAGGCTTAATTCTGAAGCCGAGCTTCATGGGGATGGGCTTTGATCTTCGCTCGCTGTCCGCTCTATTCCAACAAAAATGACGATACTCGAACCAACGAAAGCGAACAAGGCGCGGCTGGGCGTCTCCTACCAGCCCGCTGTTTCGTCGGCGTTTGTCCGTAACTCCAACCTCAACCACCGTTTCGACGCTCGCCCCCGCTGGTAGGGTTGCCAGCGCTTGAACGTTCTCCAAGAAAAATATGGGCCTAGACGGAGTCGAGCTAGCTTTAGCAGTCGAAGACACATTTGGAATATCAATTCCAGATTCTGTTGCCTTCGAGATGACCACACCTGCAATGATGATCTCGTTCGTTCAACAAGCGGTGAGCGCTCGCCCCGAGCGGGAGGCATGTATTTCACAGCGAGCTTTTCACAAGGTTCGCGCGAGCCTCATGAAGACGACCGGAGCGGGACGGAGGGATGTCACACTCAAGACGCCAATCAGAAGACTATTTTCTGGGCCTCAAAGCACGGATCAATGGAGAGATTTTAAAGACCATGCGGGCTTGCTCTCGCTACCCAATCTTGGATTCGGGACGGGATGGCTATTTGGACCGACCTCAGTGAATGACCTTGTATCAAGCCTGGTTTTGGAGATGGCGAACGACCTGAAGGATGACCGAAGCTGGACTAATGAAGAAGTGCGGGAGATCGTTCGGAGGATTATTTCCAATCAGTTGGCCGTCGAGAAGTTCAAAGATACTGATGAATTTGTCCGTGACCTCAGGCTCGACTAAAAAAGAACGGAGAACAAGTTGAGACACAGCAACCCATATCAGCCGCCCTGTTTACACGCCCATCCGTAGCTACAACCTCAACCCTGTGATCGACGCTCACCATCGCTGATAGGGTTGCGTGCTCTTTGACGTTATCAGAATGAAGCCAAAAAAGAATTTGATAAGAAATAGCATATTGAAAAATCCTCACGGGGTCAGTCGTTAACAATTAACACAATCTAACATGTTCGCCCGTGTT
>CAZZGS010000951.1:0-2207 GCA_964653845.1 uncultured Bryobacter sp. | reverse complement strand
GAGATCGCGAAACTGGAAGCGATCTTTTAGGATGCGCATGAGGAGTGGGATTTCGAGGCCGACGAGGATGCCAACGATGACAACCAGCAAGTAGAGGATGAGGCGGAAGGCTTGTGTGTAGGCAAAGGCGAGGAAGAGGATCGAGCTGGAGAAGCCGCCTACCAAGCCGACCATGAGTTCGATAGTGATGAAGCGTGCGACGAGGCCTTTGGAGATAAAGCGGCTTAGCCAGCTACCGATGCCCATAGCGAAGAGGTAGCTGCCTATGACAGTTGAGAATTGAAGGATGCTGTCGCCGAGCAGGTAGCTGGCGAGAGTGCCCGCGATCAGCTCATAAATGAGGCCGCAGGCGGCAATCAGGAGTACAGACAGAAATAAGGCAACAGCCATCGCTTAGTGAACCGCAGCGGCGATGATGATGCAAACGCCGAGGCTCATGAAGCCGACCATGATGGCGAGGGCCATGTTTTTACCTTCCACAATTTCGCCCCAGAGATGGTGAGGGGTAAGTCTGTCGGCGATGATAAAGCTGATCACAAAAATAACGATGCCAAGCAGCGCGTAGATAAAAGCGTTCAGAAACGCTTGGGGGTTAAAGCCGTTCATAGTGTTTATTTGCCTCCGGTATAGCGGTGGTAGTTGGAATAGATGGATCGATAAGAACCGGGATTGTCTCGAACGCTGCGAGGAACGTTGCGGACTTCATCTCCCTGGTTGAACATAAAACCCTTGACGCCGAGATAGCCGGAGAACAGGGTGAGCAGGAGGCCGTAGCCTCCGTAGAGTTTAGTCATCGTCTTCGTCGTCCTCTGATGAAGAATTTGCGGCTCCGCCGGACGGGTCGGATTCCGCCCAGCGTTTGCCTTCAAAACCGTAACGTCGAATCATGGCCCAGAGTGGCGGAATCAGGAGAAATGGCCAGACCACGAAATAGGGCCAGATGACGGCAACGTCGCGCAGAACCTTGATTTCATAGTTGACGCGCTTGCCGCCCAGGACGGGAGAGGCAATGCCCTTCTCCATATCGGGTTCGACACGAAGGTAGTATTTGCCACCGGGCACGTTGCCAATGCTAACCGAGTCTGCCTTGTCGCCTTCGGTCCAATTGCCATCCGAATCCCTGCCAGAGTAGTAGCTGACTTCTTTGCCGAAATCATAGGCGACGCCCGTTTTCTCGTTGATGAGGGCGAGGCCAAGATACATCCAGTCGTTCTGGAGGTCGGTTTTGATCTGGACTTCGACGTTTTTTTCGCCGCCCTTCATGTCGAAGGCGGGGGTGACGAAGCTGGGCTCGCCGGAGCCTGGTACGAAGTAAAACTGGGATTTGAAAACAGTGTCGCCCGAGGCCATGAAGGAAGTGACGATCATGGTCACCAGTAGCAAGACGCTAAAGAGGACCATAAGTGCCCATATCGGCTTGGTGGAGCCGTGGGGGTTAGGCTGATTGGAATAGACGCCTTCGACCGGGGGCGGAGAATCCTTGAGCTGGAAGTTGGCCCATACTTCTTTACCCGTGATGTACTTTGCTTTGCTCCAGGTGGTTTCGTTTGCATCGCTCTCTGAGGCGAGAGAGTAAGGCGGATCGACGAAATCTCTGGCGGTCACTTTGTCATTGAGTCTGACGCGCCAAGGGAATTCACCAAGGACAAAAGTTGTCGAAGGAGTTGAATATTGAAAGAGTTTGTACTTACGGTCTTCGTACTTTACAGCCGCGCTGCCCATTAAGTCGTCGGGAGAAGGCAAGGCGGTGACGGGGGTGATGTCGTTCCAGTGGCCGGCGTATTCGGTGAGGTAGCGAAAGCCGCGGAAGGGGTTGTAGAGGACATACTCGTCCCAAGAGTATTGCGTGCCATCGGCCATGATGGAGCGGCGCTGAAAGCCGGTTACTTCGTAGGGCTGGCCATCGAATTTACCCCTGGCACCAAGGGGGATCCTGGGAGTAAAACGTTCTGTTTTCTTGTTGAATCGCCGGACGATCTGAACACGTTGGTCTGAAACATCGAGGAGCGAGAGGCAGCTTGCACAAATGGCAGTCAAGCTGGAACCCATCGCGCGCAACTCGACGGTGCTGCCGCAGTTGGGGCATTCGAGAGCGCGAATTTTGGGTTGGGGACGTTGTGCCGGCATGATTTACCAACCCTCGAATTGACGGAGGTTTTTGAGATTGAGATCGTCGAAGCCGACGCTGCGACCAGAGAAGAGCAAAG
>CAZZGS010000950.1:0-2208 GCA_964653845.1 uncultured Bryobacter sp. | reverse complement strand
CTGCTGAGCCCAAACATACAAGCCAGCCGGTGCGGTTGAGAACGAGACTGGCAATTTGAGTGGGTGTTGCTCCAACAGCCATCCGGATTCCGATTTCGTGGGTGCGATGAGCAACGGCGAAGGCCGTGATTCCATAAAGACCCATGGCAGCCAGCAGGACTGTGATTGCTCCGAAGGCCGCGAATTCGCGACCGGCGAGGATGCGGGTTTGCATGATTCGGAAGTAATTGGGGGAAACTTTGTAGTGAATGGGGATTGGCATCTTGGATGCCGGGGGCTTGGCTGTGCCGGCTTCATAGGCACTGACGCTGTGGAATTCGAGGCTCTAGGGGAGTGCGTCGGCGACACCGACCGACTCGATGCCGGGTAAGGCCCTGAGACGATCGAGAATCGTTTTTTGAAAGATGGCTTGCCGGGTTTTGTCGTAGCCCTGGAGTGAAGGGTCGATGCCGATGACGGCTGCACTTGAGGGTTTAAAGCCGAGAGGGATGTCGAGCGAGTTTTGCAAGCTGCGGAGCATGAGCCCGGAGGTGGATAGCAGGAGGACTGAGAGTGCAACCTGAATTCCGATCAGGATGTCGCAAAGTGGCAGGCGTCGCTTGCGTGAATCAGCCACTTCTTTCTTCATGGCGAGTTGCAAATCTGTACGAGTAGCCTGCCATGCCGGGGCGAGGCCGAGAATGAGGCCGGTGGCGAGTGTGACTGCGATGGAGAAGAACAGGACACGGTAGTCGAACTCAATGACGGTATTGAAGCTGATGTCGATGGGTGGGGTGAGTTTGTTGAGGGCCTCGATTCCCCACCAGGCTAGGGTAAGTCCAAGGGCGGCACCTGAGGCAGCCAGCAGCAGGCTTTCGGCGAGGAGTTGGCGGATGAGATGGATGCGGCTGGCACCTACGGCAAGACGAATGGCGGTCTCTTTTCTTCGCTCGGAGGCGTCAGCGGAAAGGATGCCCGCAAGGTTGACGCAAACGACGAAGAGGATGATGATTGCGGCGACCAGCAAGGCAACAGAGAAGGTAGTAACACCTCCACGGAGGAAGTCTCCGGCCCAACCGGGTTCGACCAGGCGGATGCGGTAGCCTTCATTGCTTTCAGGGTGTTGGCTGGCGATCCGGGTGGCGATTGCGTTAGCTTCAGAAAGAGCATGCTCAGGTGTTACGCCGGGCCGGAGTCGAGAGATGAGGAAGGTTTGCTCGCTGTCACGCTGGTCGAGAAAGGTTGCTCCCGGCTGCACTTGAGAGGTCATTGCGATGGGGATAAAGATGTCTGATTGAAAGATGCGCTCCACGCCATTGAAGCCTTTTTCGGCGACACCGAAGACGGTGTAGTCCATGCCGTTGATGTTGATCTTGCGACCGATCACATCTGGGTTGCTGCCGAGGTGACGCCGCCATGCGCCATAGGTGAGAACAGCGACGGGATGGGCACCGCGTTTGAGGTCGTCATCGGGCGAAAGCGTTCGGCCCATTGCGGCCTTGACGCCAAGGAGCTGGAAGTAATTGCCAGCGACCGTGTTGCCCCAGAGGCGCTGGCTTGATCCAGGTGCGAAACTGGCGCTGACGCGAACGAAGTTGTAAAGCGAGAGGTCAAAGGTCTTTGCGCCGTTACGGAAGTCCAGATAGTTCGGGTAGGAATGCGAGGGTGCGTCGTTTCTTGCATTGACAAAAGAGAAGACTTCACTGGGCCTCGAAATCGGTAAGGATTTCAGAAGGGTTGCGTTCAAGAAACCGAAGAAGACAGTGATGGCTCCGATGCCCAAACCCAAAGACAAAATGGCAACGGCGAAGAAGGCCCGGCGGGCCATGAGGCGACGGAAAGCAAAGCGAAAATCTGTAAGCATAGTTCCCCTAACCCCTACGAATACGGGACCAGCTAAAAGAAAGTTCCTAAATACCACTTTAAGTGTGTGGAAGGCTGGGACGAGACGGCGGTTGGCTATCGGTAGAAGGGTGACCAGGTGATCCAGCGGGGGCCGTAGTGAGGCTGAGGCCGATTGAGTTCGAGAGCACCGAGGTCTGGGGCTTTGCCCGTGAAGTCGTCATTGATCGTGGGGAGGACTTGCCCCGCGTCGATGGCTTTGGAGTTGGGCTTGAGGCGGAAGTTGAGGTCCGTCGAATGGTAGACGTGATATCGGCGGTTGATGTCGGGCATTGCGAGATTGTCGAAAATATCGAAATCGAGTTCTACGCCGTGTGTCTCCTGGCC
>CAZZGS010000949.1:0-2210 GCA_964653845.1 uncultured Bryobacter sp. | reverse complement strand
GGAAAGAGTAGGAGACGGCGCCGCGCGTGAAGCCGGGGGTGGCGATCACGTCGATGGTGATGCCCTGCCATTGGAACTGGTCTTTGTCGCTGACGGTCTTTGCGTTGGTGAGGGGGAGGGTAGGGAAGTGGGTGGACTGGTTTGCGTAATCGTGGAGGCGGGTGGTGGAGAAAATGGCTTGCCAGGCGTCGCGAGGGTTACTGAAGAGATGGGCTTCGTCGCGGGGGACTACTGGGGTGGCACCGGAGTCGATCAAGTGTTGGGCAGACCAGGAGATGTCGCGGCGGGCGTGGGTGAGGAGGACCTGGTCGGCCTTTGCGATGCGGCGGAGAGGATCGCCGTAGATGACGAGGTTGTGATTATTGCGGTGGAGGGCAACTGTGTTGGTTGGGCCGGTATGGAAGGTTAGCGATTTAGAGAAGGCAGTGGCTGGGATTGCAGCGATGAGAGCGCGGCGGGTTAGCATTTGAGGTGGAGTTTATCAGGCTGGACAGGTATTTTGCTTAGCCAGAGATTGGAGCGCTCAATACGTTGGCTAGACCTTATGATCGGTGGAAGGAAATTGTTCGCCGCAGAGGGAGAGGTCGCGGACGTTCTTTTGAACTGCAACGCCACCGGAGAGACTTAATAGTAAGCTCATGCCGTAAAAGCCTTTTTCGCTGAAGGCAATGGTTGCGTTCCAGAGGTCTATGGTTAGCAAGAGGAGGCAAAGCATGACTGAGATCCAACAGAGGCCGAAGTTGGGGCTGCTGACGCGGATGCCTTCGGGGCGATTCCGGACTGACTTTTACAATGAGACCGCAGCAAAGAGGCCGTACATCAATACCGTGAAGTAAATCCCTTCTCGTTAGAGCTGCAGCTTAGCGTTCCAAAGGCCAACGGTGAAGCCAAGGCCGCCTACCATCAGTGCTAACCATGATGCTCCTACAAATGCTGGGGTTGGTTTTTGGATTTGTTCAGCCATGTTCAGGAGCAAGTGTGTAGTGAATTTAGCCGGTCTATTCTACGAGTTTGAGCTCGAGGAATTCGACTGGTGCTGCGGTGAATTCTTTTGCCAGATCGGTTGAGGAAGCGAAGCGATTGCCGACGATGTGGCGGGCCGGAAACTGGAAGGTGAGGCTGGGTTCTTCAAATGGCCAAGGGCTGAGGCGGAATTGACGCTGGCCGATGGGTTGAGCTTGAACGGTGGCAGTGCTGCCGTCGTTGAGAGGCAAAGGATGGAGGAGGTTAGCGGGAGCGTCGAAGGCTACACAGGCTAAGAGCGAGAGGTAGTCGCAAGCCTGGAGGAGGCGGAAGTGTTCCTGAATCGTCGCTGGATCTTTTTCTATTGCGGTGAGGGAGTTGTCCTGCTCGATTCTGTTGATGAGCTCTCGCTGGTAGTTTCGCTGGTTGTCGAGGAATGCATCGAGGAGCGGGAGTTGGTCTGGAGCGATGGTAGATCGATCGGCCTGTACGGACAGGAGATTGTAGGTGTGCATCGCTATGATCAGGCCAGCGTAGGGTTCATCTTCTGCGATTAATCGAACTGCACGTTCGCGAACGGCCAAGTATTCTGCCAGATCGATTTCTTCAAAGGCTGAATAGTTGCCGACTAGCTCTGTTGAGAAGGCTGAAGGTTTGCCCTCGCGAGTGATGCTGGGGTGGGCGTCACGTGTGGCCCAGCCATCGTCGTGCGAGGCGATGCCGTGGAGGACGCGTGCTCGAGGTTCTGGCTTGCGGAATTGTGCGTTCCCCCAACTTGTGGCGAGGGCTCCGGCAAGGCGAGCATGGTCTGGATGGGTGACGAGCCACCAACCGTTTTCTGATTTCATTCTTAGCATTTTGATCTCATTTCATTCGGGGATCTCTGACCTGTTAGACTCGTGCCAATTGTGAAGGAAGTACCACTCGAGAAACATTCCAATGAAGAAGAAAACGAAGCCGAGGGAGGAGGCGGCGAGGACCAGGGCGAAGAGATAGTCGGTTTCGAGTTGGCCACTGGCGTAGAGGATGGAGTAGCCGAGGCCGCCTTCGCCTACGCGGCTGGAGCCGGCGAAAAGTTCTCCGGTGATCGCCCCGATTACGGAGATTCCGGCGGAGATTCTGACGCCTACGAAGAGGTTGGGTAAAGCGTTGGGGAGACGCAGCTTGAAGAGGATTTGCGATGGGGTGGCGTTGTGCATCAGGAAGAGATGCAGGAGGTTCTCTTCGACGCTGATGAGGCCCTGGGT
>CAZZGS010000948.1:0-2212 GCA_964653845.1 uncultured Bryobacter sp. | reverse complement strand
CGTGTTTGTTGGCCTCTAGCGCTCTTATGGTGAAGGATTCGTGGAGGGCGGTGGGGAGGCAGAGGTCGACGGCGTCGATGGTTGGATCGGCGAGGACTTCTTCGAAGGTGGAGAAGGTGGCGAGGTTAGAGAAGTCGAGGGAGGCTTCGGTGGTGGCGAGGTTGCCCGAGACTTTGGAGAGGTCGCCCTTGAGTTTATCGGGATCGCGAGAGACGACTGCGAGTTGGAGATTGGGGATGGTGAGGGCGGCTTTGACATGGGTAGCGCCCATGAAGCCGAGACCTACGATTGCGAGTTTCATTTGAAAAGTTCAGGTTATCAGACAGGGGTGAGAAAAAGACGTTTAGGGGGAAGTATGGCAAGAAGGTTTGAGCAGAAAAGGGGTGGTAGCGCATTAACGCTACCACCCTGGTTGGAGGTGAATTAGGGAAGAGGAGGGGCGTTGCCGTCGATGTGGCGCTTGAGGAAGTCGAAGGCGAGGTTTCCAATAGCACGACCAAGCGGGTATGCCTCGTCGATAGCAGGACGGAAGTGGACACCACCCCAGAGGCGGGAAATGCCGCAGTCGGCCTCAAATTCGGTCCAGGTAGCCCAGGGGCCAAGAACCATGTCGGCTGCTGGGACGACGCCAGGCTCAACGGTGGAAGAACCTTTGGGAACTGGTATGGACCAGTTAAGGACATCATTACCGAGGAAGCGCCGAGCGGACTGTGCATGTGCACCACAGAAGGCGGCTGAGCCAGAGGGGTATTCCGGGTGGTCGGCGACATTGACGTATTCACGCCACTGGTCAGCAGGCAAATCGTTAACAGTGCCTTTGCCTGGGCCGCCCCAGGCAGTGATGATGCGGTTGCCGTAGACGTGACGAACGGCACTGGTGGGACGAACGGCATCCCAGCGGGCCTTTTCTTTCCAGACGGCGATGCCGGTATCAAAGGTGGCCATGTTGGTGAGGAAGTCGAGATGGATGAACTCGATCAGGCTGAGCCCGCGAGAGAGGGCAGCGAAGACGGCTGAGAAGCCAAGGCTGTCGATCTTGTTGTTAAAGAGTTCGACGGTGAGCTTCTGGCGGTCAGTAAGGTTAGCGGAGGCTGCGATTACTTCGTCGACTTGTGCCTTGTAGGCGTTGAAGCCTTTGGAACCGCGGGGGTTGCTAGCATCGGGGCGTGGGACCTGGAAGGCGGCGGGAGAGTCGTAGGAGTAGGGTTTGGTTTTGGCGAATTGTGGAGTAACGAACTGCTGAATCCTGAAGATGCCGGTGCCGTTGGAAGTGATGCGGGGCTGCCAGCGGGAGGGCTCGCGCAGATCGGTGGGGGTGTTGACGGGCTGGTAGCCGGTGGTGTCGGCGTAGGGCTGGCGGTTGTACTTGACGGCACCTTCGTCGCCAAGCTGATTCATACCGTCGCGTTCCCGGAAAGCGACCACTGCTTTGCCAGCTTTATTGCCGAGGCCGATGGGGCTGGAGATGTCTTCTGAGTTGTTGTCGGGATCAAGACCTTCGGCCGATAGCATGGCGCGCCAAGCGGAATTGCGCTTGGGCAGGATGCTGTTCAGGACGCGGAAGCTGGCATAGAGGCTGGCGATGTTGATGTTGCGGGTGGTGCGTTCTATTTCGGGACGACGACCGAGCCGGGAATATATACCTTGCGCGGTGGGATGGTAAGGAGCCGTAGCGTCAAACCAGGAATTCGTGATCAGGGTTGTAGCTCGCAGTACAACGGTGGCATCAGAGCCGGAAGGAGAAATGTCGGAAAAGATGATTGGGGCGGCCGTCGTGATTACAACCTGAATGGGAGCGTTTCCATTGTTGAGATCAATGGACCAAGAAGGGAGGGAGGAAGAGAGAAGCAAGCACAGCAATGCTGCGCCAGCCCGGCACGGGGCACTTGGGGCTAGAAGAAAGTTCATAGTGTATAGCATTGCGCGAACGAACCGACGAAGTCGAGATTTTCATTTTATTTTGCGCGAAATGACAGAGGCAGCTATGAAATCAATGGCCCCATGAGGACGAGGCCTACGATTGCGAGTTGCATATGAAAAATTCAGGTTATTAGAGAGGCTTGTGGGTTCATCGCATGATTCAGGAATCATTGTGAAGATGGGGCGAGTTGGCATGTGAAGTCATGGGCCACGCATGCAGCGACTACGAAGGGCTTAGAGGAGGCCGGTTTTGGCGGTAGAGGTCTTTGAGCTTGAGGTTGATTTTGAGGGC
>CAZZGS010000947.1:0-2217 GCA_964653845.1 uncultured Bryobacter sp. | reverse complement strand
GCTGGTAACGGCGCAGTTGCCTGGGGCGAGCCCGGAGACGATGGCTTCGGCTGTGGCAACACCGCTCGAAGCTCAGTTTTCGACGATTGCAGGTCTTGCTTCAATGACCAGCATCAACACGCTGGGTTCGACACAGATCACGATTGAGTTTGATCTGGCGCGGAGTCTTGATGGGGCTGCTGTGGACGTGCAGGCAGCGATTACGCAATCGTCTCGTATGATGCCCCCGGGAATGCCTACGCCGCCTACGTTTGCGAAGGTGAACCCGGCGGATCAGCCGATTCTGTATCTCGCCTTGTCGTCAACGTCGATGCCGCTTTACGGCTTGAATGAGTTTGCCGAGACGCGTGTGGCGCAGCGAATTTCGCAGGTGACGGGTGTTGCGCAGGTTTCGCTTCTTGGATCACAGCGTTATGCGGTGCATGTGCAGATGGACCCCTACGCGATGGCATCGAGGAAGATCGGGATCAACGAAGTTGAGACGGCACTGCGGAACTGGAACTCGAATCAGCCAACGGGAACTATCAATGGGCCGCAGCGGGCGTTTACATTGCAATCGAGTGGACAGTTGATGAATGCGGCGGATTTCAAAAAAGTGATCGTGAATTACCGGGGTGGGTCGCCAGTGCGTCTTGAGGAACTGGGCCGGATTGTGGACGGGGTGGAAGACGACCGTACAGCATCGTGGTTTTGCGATGAGGCTGGCTGCCGGAGGTCGATTGTACTGGGGATCCAGCGGCAGCCGGGTACGAACACGATCGCTGTTACTGACGGGATCAAGAAGCTGATGCCGCAGTTTAAGAACGATCTGCCGCCATCGGTTGAGATGAAGGTGTTCTACGACCGGTCAGATACGATTCGCGAGAGTTACAAAGACGTGCAGTTCACGATGCTGCTGACGCTGATTTTGATTGTGGGTGTGATCTATATCTTCTTGCGGAATTTTTCGGCTACGGTGATTCCGTCGCTGGCGCTTCCCTTCTCGATTGTGGGTACGTTTGCGGTGATGTATCTGTGCGGATACTCGCTGGACAACCTGTCGATGATGGCGTTGATTCTGGCGATTGGCTTTGTTGTGGACGATGCGATTGTGATGCTGGAGAACATCGTTCGCCATATGGAAATGGGCAAGCCTCCGATGCAGGCAGCGATTGAAGGTGCGAGTGAGATCAGCTTCACGATTGTGTCGATGACGATTTCGCTGGCTGCGGTGTTTATCCCGATTCTTTTTATGGGTGGAGTGCTGGGAAGGTTGTTTCAGGAATTTGCGGTGACGATTTGCGTGGCGATTTTGATTTCAGGCGTGGTGTCGGTGACGCTGACGCCGATGCTGGCGAGCCGGTTTCTGAAGGCGCATCACGGGAAGCGATCGCGGTTCTACGAAGTGACCGAGCGGTGGTTTGAGGCTTGGCTGCATAGCTATGACGTGAGCCTGAAGTGTGTGATGCGGCACCGGCTGGCTACGATGGTTTTCTCGATGGCGATTCTTGTCGCTACGGGATGGTTGTTCCTGGAGGTGCCCAAGGGATTTATTCCCGATCAGGACACAGATCAGTTGACCGTAATTACTGAAGCACAGGAAGGCACTTCGTTTACGCAGATGGTGGAGTATCAGAACCAGATTGCGGAGTACTTGCGGCAGGATCCGGCGATTGATTCGCTGGTGTCGAATGTTGGTGGGTCGGCTGCGGCGACGCTGGGTGGTAATAACTACGGGCAGATTGTGGTGCACTTGAAGCCGCGCCATGAGCGGACGGAGCTGGTGGACAAGATCATTGAACGGATTCGGCCACAGCTATCGCAGTATCCCGGGATGAAGGTGTATCCGCAGAATCCGCCAGTGGTCCGGATTGGTGGGTTGGTGTCCAAGAGCCAATATCAGTACACGCTGTATTCGCCGGACAAAAATGTCCTCTATGAGACGGCTGCAGAGTTGACCGAGGAGTTGAAGAAGCTGAACACGCTGGTGGATGTGACGAACGATTTGATGATCAAGTCGCCACAGGTGAGAATCGAAGTGAACCGCGACAAGGCGGCAAGCATGCAGGTGAATGTGACGCAGATTGAGAATGCGTTGTTTGACGCTTATGGGCCTCGTTGGGCATCGACGATTTATTCGCCGGTGAATGAATACAAGGTTTTGCTTGAGTTGATGCCGCAGTATCAGTCTGAGCTGAAGCTGTTGTAGATGCTGTATTTCAAAGCCGGGAATAACAA
>CAZZGS010000946.1:0-2224 GCA_964653845.1 uncultured Bryobacter sp. | reverse complement strand
CGTCGATGGAAATGGTCTCGGCGATTGGTGGGATGTTGACCAGCGGTGCTTCTTCCACCTTACCGAGGAGAGCATTCTGACGGGCTAGCTCTTCGGTTTCAAGAGTCTTCATTTGTTCGATGGCGACCTTGGCGTCGAGACGCGGATAGACGGGCGAGATCTCGCCGATGGGGTGGCCTTGAGGGGTGTGACCCCAGGTCAGGGGACCCTGGATGTTAAGTTGCAATGCGATCTTGGCGGCAGACTCAGGAATGACCGGAGCGGCCAGTGCGGTAATCAGTCGGAGGCTCTCGAAGCAGCGATAGAGGACGGCATCAAGACGGGCCTGGGCTTCGGGCGAGGAGTCTTTGGCCAGCTTCCAGGGGGCGTTTTCGACGATGTATTTGTCGAGCTCGCCGATCCAGCGCCAGATGGTTTCCAGCGCCTTGTGGAACTCGAAGTTCTCGTAATGTGCGAGGGCCACGGGAATGGCTGAAGCGTCGGCTTCTACGGGCGCGGGGACTTTGCCTTCGCGGTACTGGAGGATCATCGAAAGCGTGCGGCTGAGCAGGTTGCCGAGGCCGTTGGCGAGATCAGAATTGTAGCGGGCGACGAGGGCGTCAAAGCTGAAGCTGCCGTCTGAGCCGAAAGGGATTTCTCGCAGCAGGAAGTAGCGCAGGGCGTCAAAGCCCATCACCTGTTGGATGGGAGTGGCGCGGACGATGTTGCCGCGGCTTTTGGACATCTTGTTGTCTTCAAAGAGAAGCCAGCCGTGCGAGTAGATGCGTTTTGGGAGCGGCCAGTTGGCGGCCATCAGGAAGGCGGGCCAATAGATGGCGTGGAAGCGCACAATCTCTTTGGACATCAGGTGGAGGTCAGCTGGCCAAAGGTCTGTTCCTTCGACGGCAGACCAGTAGGTCATCAGCGCGTCAAACCAGACGTAGAAGACGTGGCCGGGATGTTCGGGGACAGGGATGCCCCATTTGACGGTGGTGCGGCTGATCGAGAGGTCTTGCAGCTTCTCGTTCTTGAGGAAGGCGAGGACTTCGTTGCGGCGCGATTCGGGTTGCAAAAACTGTGGATTCGTTTCGTGCAATTCGATGATTTTGTCCTGGAAGGCGGAGAGCTTGAAGAAGAGGTTTTCTTCAGTGACCAGCTCGAGGGGTTGGCCCGAGTCCGGGTCGACGTCGCCTTCTTTGGCATCGGCGACAAAGGCTTCGCTGGTGACGGAATAGTAACCGCTGTAGCTGCCCTTGTAGATGTAGCCGGCAGCATCGCAGGCGGCGAAGAGTTTGGCTACGGCGGCGGCGTGCTGGGGCGAGGTAGTGCGTTGGGACTTGTCGATTGCGAGGCCGAGTTGCTTCCAGGTATTTTCGAACTCGGCGGAGATGAGGTCTGTGTATTCCTGCGGGCTCTTGCCGATCTTGGTGGCGGCTCGTTCGATCTTCTGGCCGTGTTCGTCAGTGCCGGTAACGAGATAAGCTTCGATGCCCTGCATAGCCTTGAGGCGCTTGATGGTATCGGCGACCAGCGTGGTGTAGGTGTGCCCGATATGGGGAGCGGCGTTGACGTAATAAATCGGGGTCGTGAGGTAGTACTTGGACATTAGGCTTTCGTCTTCAGGTAGGCAAAATTAGCGGCCGAGAGGACTTCCTTGAGGGGAACGTTCTTCTCGCGGGCGATGGCTTGGCAGTCGTCGAATTCTGGGGCGAAACCGTTGGCGGTGACCTTAATCCGTACGGGGCCGAAGGGGGTTTTGACTTCGATAAATTCGCGCGGGAGGGTGCGGCGTTCGGCGCTGGAGATGCGTAGGCCGAGGGTGGTGGTTTCGCGCAAGATCAGGTTCGACAGGGCGTCTTTGTCCTCTTGTTTGGCGACAACGGTGAGGATGTGGCCGGCGCGGTTCTTCTTCATCAGGACGGGGGTTAGCGTGACGTCGAGGGCTCCGGCGAGGAAGAGCTGGTCCATGGTGTAGCCGAGGACCTGGGGAGAAGAGTCGTCAATGTTGGCTTCGATGAGGAGGACGGTTTGGGCTTCGTTTGAATCGAGTTTGTCGCCGATGGTGATGCGGAGGACGTTGGCGCGGTTGGGGAAGTCTTTGGTGCCGGCACCGTAGCCGAGGGAGCTGATGCTGAGGGAGGGCATGTTGCCGTAGCCTTTGGCGAGGGCCGCGAGGATAGCAGCTCCTGTTGGCGTGGTGAGCTCGAAGGCGGGGCCGTCGACGTAGATGGGCTTACCCTTAAGC
>CAZZGS010000945.1:0-2225 GCA_964653845.1 uncultured Bryobacter sp. | reverse complement strand
CACACACCATCCGGCGAGCCATCTCCGTGGCGCGCTCGATATCGTTTGACGCTCCAGCCGTCTTCAGTCCCAGGAAGGTCTCATCCGCAACACGCCCGGCCATCGCCGTAGCAATCTGCGCTTCGCACTGATCCTTGCTGATATCGTTGCGATCCTGCGTCGGCAGGTACATCGTCACACCCAGCGCCATTCCGCGCGGGATGATCGACACCTTGTGAACCGGATCGGAATGCGGCAACAGTGCACCAACCAGAGCATGACCAGCCTCGTGATAAGCCGTATGCTTCTTCTCTTCTTCAGTGATAAACATCGAGCGCCGCTCCACACCCATCATCACCTTGTCCTTGGCCACTTCAAAGTCGGTCATCGCCACAACCTTGCGATTCTGGCGCGCGGCAATCAGCGCCGCTTCGTTCACCAGGTTCGCCAGATCTGCACCGGCAAATCCGGGGCAACCACGGGCAATCACGCTTAATTCCACGTCGTCAGACAACGGAATCTTCTTAGTGTGTACCTTCAGAATCTGTTCGCGGCCCTTAACGTCCGGCCGGCCCACCACCACGCGGCGGTCAAAGCGGCCCGGGCGCAACAGCGCCGGATCCAGCACGTCGGGGCGGTTCGAGGCGGCAATCAGGATCACGCCTTCGTTCGATTCAAATCCGTCCATCTCCACCAGCAACTGGTTCAGCGTCTGCTCACGTTCATCGTGACCACCGCCCAAACCAGCACCACGATGACGCCCGACAGCGTCGATTTCGTCAATGAAGACGATGCAGGGTGCATTCTTCTTGCCCTGTTCAAACAAATCGCGAACCCGGCTCGCGCCCACGCCAACAAACATCTCGACAAAATCAGAACCCGAAATCGAGAAGAATGGAACATTGGCCTCACCCGCAATCGCACGCGCTAAAAGAGTCTTACCCGTACCGGGGGAACCCACCAGCAGCACACCCTTCGGGATGCGACCTCCGAGCTTCTGGAACTTCTGCGGCTCACGAAGGAACTCAATGATTTCCTGCAGTTCTTCCTTGGCTTCTTCTACCCCAGCGACGTCCTTGAAAGTGACTTTCTTTTGCTGCGAGCTATGCAGCTTCGCGCGGCTCTTGCCAAAGCTCATCGCCTTGTTGCCGCCGCTCTGCATTTGCCGCATCATAAAAATCCAGAATCCCAACAGGAGGATAAACGGAGCCGTCTGGAAAATCAAGCTCAGAATCCCGTTCGAGCCCGTGTCCTTGATGTCGATGTTGACACCCTTCTCACGCAAAATCTTGAACAGGTCGGGGTACATTGCAGGAACGGTGGTCTTCAGACCAGCCCCATCCTCACGGTAAATCCCGTGCACCTCTGTTCCAGTAATCGCGACGCTTTTCACGCGGTTGCTTTCAACCTGTTGCATGAAGTCGCTAAATGTCACTTGCGCGTCCGCTTTTTTGTTTCCGGTTCGGACGACGACGAAAATGAGGGACACCACACAAATGATGACCACCCAAAAGATAACCGATTTGACGTTGGAGTTCATTCTTACCTTACAGACGTAAACAATTCGTTACTTGATTCACCTTATGCCAGATTCTCGCGAGATCTAGCCAATCGACTAGCTCCTCCAGCCCTGCGTCCATTCTATTCGCAACACAGTCCGGGTGTCCGGTCTAACAGCAAAATCCGCCGTAGGGCCAAATTCGGCAACCCATACAGGCAGATCCCCTAGGACAACTATCGGCCAGGCGCGCCGTCGCCATAAGGGAATCCGGTGCTTTTGAAACAGTTCTTTCACCTTTTCAGGCTCAGCACTTCCGCCCCGGACTAAAGAGTCCCCCGGCCGCCAGTTCCGCAACTCCAGACGCCGTTCCGCATCCACAGCCGCAAAAAGCCTGTCCCAGTCTAGACTCCCGCCACTTTCATTATAGTTACATCCCGGGTCAACTGTGCTCACCACTATTCCTGCCCCCTCAGGAACTACCACCTTGCCCGGCACTGGGAAGTCTACCCGAAAGTTCCGCTCCGGCATCGCCTGCAGCACCTCCAGCCGAATCACCCGCAGCAATCCAAAGCTCCGCATCAAATCGAGGCCAGGCACTTGAATCCGTCCGTTCCCCTCTTTTTCGTCACTCAAACGCAACGCACCCTCAACATGCGCAAACTCCAATTCCCGCAAATCCCCCTTCACCCGCTCCATCAACTCACGCATCAACCGCCGCCGCAAACCCACCGGCTCAGCGCAAAAC
>CAZZGS010000944.1:0-2229 GCA_964653845.1 uncultured Bryobacter sp. | reverse complement strand
CCAATGTCGAGGGCCTTCTTCATCAGGTTCGGATCGAGGCCGGCGATACGTACCAGTGGCATGGCACCAGACTGTCGAATCAGCGGCGGCAGAATTTCGATCGATTCGGCACCGAAGCTCGAATGCTCGGTATCGATCCAGACCCAGTCGACACCAGAGGTAGCAACGAGCTTGGCGGCGAGCGGGGCAGTGCCCATGGTGGCTGAGCCCCAGGCCGTAGCACCGGTGGCCAGCAATTTTTTGACTTTGTTTTCGTAAGGATTAGACAAGGGGTAGAACTCCCATAAAGGATTGAAGGGCAACGAACTCAGGGGTGATGTCGAGGGTAAGGCTGTCGGCGGCTGCGCTGGCACCACCATAGACACCAGTGACAAGCCAGGAGCCATCGTCGTTTTGCAGGGCAGCCAGGCCACTGGAAACTTGCTCGACGAGCGCAAGATCTTCCGGGTCGCGCGAGAGGCGATAGGTCCAGGCGGCAGCCCAGCCGATCTTGCCGCTTTGTGGGGTCTGATAGCGGTCGGCAGCCGCGTGTTTGCTCGCGTGCAGGAAGTTGCGGGCAAGACTGAGCCAGCGATCTTCGCCAGTAAATCCGGCGAGGGAAGTGAGCAAGGCAGCACTGATGCCGTACTGGAAATACCACTGGCGCATCTTCGCGGGATCGACCAGATAAGAGCTGGCTTCGGCTTCGGGGTACTCGGTGACGAGACCATTTTGCCAAGTGGTGTAGAGGCCCCTGGTGAGGTCTGGCTGAGCGTTGTAGAGGTGCTCAAGCCACTGGCCGGCAGCGAGGGCGAGGTCATGCTTACCAGCCCAGAGGCAGGCGATGCCGGCCATGCTGGTGGTCATGATCTCTTCTGTCGTGCGCGCTTCGTCGGCAAAGAAGCCGCCCGAGGCCGGGTTGTGGCGTGTGGCGATAAACCCAGAGAGCTTGCGGGCCAGATCGAAGCGGCCCGCCATCACTGCGCCGAGGCAGAGCCAGGCGTGGTTATAGGTGCGGTAGACGTCGAACCAGGGAACGCCATTGCCATCGAGGTCGCCATCAGGCTTGAGGTAACGGGCCTCCACATAGTCGAGGATGCTGTTTGCTTCAGGCACGCGACCATGAGCCAGAAGGGCTGCGGGGGTCTTATAGTAGGCGCGGAGGTCGTCTCCGCCACGGAGTGAGCCATTGGGCTCAAGCTGCTTGAGGATCCAGGAGCAACCGAGTGCGGCGGATGACCAGGCTTTCTGATTTGTAGGCATGGGTCGAAGTGTTATTGTACGAGTTTCGTTGCTACCCATATGCACTTTATTGATTCCGATCTCGAGTTTCCGATCAGCTCTGCCCTTGTGCACAGCGGACGTGTGTTTGAAGCCGTTATGACGGGGATGCGGGTGGAGGCAGCGTTTACGGCTGAGCTGCCTTGATCGCGGTGCGCTGGCAGACGGTTCTGATCCTGGCCTGTGTAGCCGGGATCAACTATGCCGACCGGACTTCTCTATCTGTTGTCTACCCATTGCTGCAGGCAGACTTGCACTTGAGCGATTTGCAGCTAGCTGCGATCGGGACACTCTTTTTGTGGAGTTATGCGATCGGATCGCTCGGGGCTGGTGTGATTGCAGACCGGCTGCCGAGGAACCGGGTGATCCTTTGGAGCCTGGTCGCCTGGAGTCTCGTGACGGTGTTATCCGGCTTTGCGAGGACGGCGAATGAGTTGCTGGCAACAAGAGTTTTGTTGGGGCTTGCCGAGTGTTTCTATCTACCCGCAGCGATAGCGCTGATCGCGGATCATCATCCGGTAGCGAGCCGCGGGCGGGCGCTGTCATTGCATATGAGCGGACTCTATGTGGGGCTTGTTGGAGGCGGTGCGCTGTCGGGCTACATGGGTGAAACCTTTGGGTGGCGATTCGGACTTTTTGTATTGGGCGGAGCGGGACTTGCGCTGGCGGTAGTGTGTCAGTTCTTGCTTAAAGAGGTGCCTCGCGAGCCGGCTCGAACGAGCGGCAGGGTGATGGGTCTATTGAGGCAGCCGGCTTATCTGTTGCTGGCGGGACAGGCGATGTTGATTGCGGTGGGTACGTGGATGTTCTTCAACTGGATGCCCCTCTACTTTCGGGAGACCTTCGGATTGAGCCTGGCGATGGCGGGGTTTTCCGGGACAGCGCTCTTGCAGGTGTCGGCCGTGGCGGGGTACTTTGCCGGGGGTGTGCTTTCAGATCGGGCGGCGCTGAAGTCGAGCGATGGACGTT
>CAZZGS010000943.1:1977-2231 GCA_964653845.1 uncultured Bryobacter sp. | reverse complement strand
GGACAGTTTGGAAGCTCCAGACGAGCTTGCCTGTCTTGCCATCGAGTGCCACGAGACTGTTGGCGTGACGGTTGTCGCCGGGACGTTTGCTGCCGTAGTAGTCAGGGCTGGCGCTGCCGATGGGTAGGAAGACCAGACCGGTAGACTCATCAGCTACGATGCGGCTCCAGGTGTTTGCGCCGCCGGCCCGAGTGTTTTCTTCGAGCGGGTGGAAGGTCCAGCGCAGAGCACCTGTGTTGATGTCGCAGGCACGG
>CAZZGS010000943.1:0-1967 GCA_964653845.1 uncultured Bryobacter sp. | reverse complement strand
ATCGCAGGTTGGCTTGTGACTTCGTATTCACCGACGTATTGAGGAGGATGCCGGAGGCCTTTGGTGAGATCGATCTCGCCTTTGTTGCCGAAGCCTGGACAGAGTTTGCCGTCTTTCGCTTCGATGCAGACGAGGCGCCCATCGACAGTGCCGGTGTAGAGCTTGTCGTTGTGGAGGGTGAGGCCGCGGCTGACAAAGTCGCCATAGCCGCCTTTGGGGTTGATATTGAGACTGACGCGCCAGAGTTCTTTGCCGGTTTTCGATTCGAGGGCCGCTATGGTTCCCCAAGGAGTTGAGATGTATAAGCGGCCTTTGCTGTAGACGGGTGTGACTTCGAGAGCTGGAGTGGAGCCTCCGCCCTTTGCTGCTTCGAGTGAATCGTGTGTGTCGTAGGTCCAGGCGGGCTGTAGTTTGAGATCCTGGCTTTGAATTATGGTGGCCAAGAGGAGGAGTAGCACCGGTCTCATATGTTTATGGCTGCGACAAAGGTTTAACTTTTTGGCGGGCGATCATGTCGAAGGTGTCGCCGCTTTCGAGGAAGTAGTGGCGCTTCTCTTCTGGTTTGGCCTCGTGACCAGCATCGTAGATCGCTACTTTGCTGACGCCGATAACTTCGAACCGATCTTCTTGAACGATGATGGCTGTGCCTTCGTCGAGGCCGATGCCTAAGAGATCGGGGTGTTTGGTGATGACTTCCCAAAGATCGTTTTCTCGCCCTCGCTTGAGCAGGTGCTGATCGATTGCGGCGTTGCGGAGGTAGCCGAAGCCACGTTCGTAGCCAGGGGCGATCATGATTTCGTTGCCGGTCTTGGCACCTCGTACGAGGTAGGAGCCCTGAATGGTGGCTCCGGCTGAGGTGCCACCAATGACTCCGCCCCGGTTGAGGACGTTCTGAAATTCACGCTCGGTTTTGGTGCCTTCGTAGCTGTCGACAATGCGCCACTGGCGGCCGCCGCCGAACCAGACTGCCTTAGCTTTTTTGAGGGGAGCCACAAATTCGTCAGTGTCGGCGACCTGCTTGTCGCGAGTGTGAAGGACAGTTACGTCGGTGAAGCCGGCGCGCTTGAGGAAGTCTCCTGCATTTTCTTTTGGCTCCGCTTCAGAAGCTGCAGGGATGTAGACGACGGGTGCGTTTGGGCCGCCGGCGAGAGCAATAAAGCGGTGCCAGATTTCGGCGCCGACGGCACCTCCACCGACGATGACGAGATTGCCGCGATCAGGGCCGTATTGACTGGCGCTGAGGGTGATTGCGCAAAGGAGGAAGCGGATGATCATGAGAGATCTTCGAGCAAGCCGGAGCTGTCGCCGAAGCTCTTTTCTTCAATGCCCATGCGGTGGAGCAAGGCGAGGTGGAGATTGCAGAGCGGAGTTTTTTCAGGGGCACGGAGGCGGCGGCCTGTACGCAGTTTGCCTTTGCCTCTACCGGCGAGGATCAAGGGCAGGTTCTCAACGGCGTGGCTGTTGCCGTCTTTGAGGGTGCCACCGAAAAGAATCATCGAATTGTCGAGTAGGGATGTGCCGCCTTCGTCGAGGCTCTTCATGCGGTTCAAGAAGTAGGCCATCTGTTCGGTGTGCCAGTTGATGATCTTCTCGTATTGATCGCGCTGTGTGGGGATGTTGCGGTGGTGGGAGAGGCCGTGGAAGCTGCCCTTTACGCCATTCAGAAAGCCGTAATCCTGGGAGCTTTGAGCGTCGCCAAACATGAAAGTTGAGATGCGCGTGCTGTCGGTCCAGAAGGAGAGGATCATGAGGTCGAGCATGAGACGGACGTGCTCGGCGTGTGTCTCGGGAATGCCAGGACGCGGACGATCGAGGGGGAACTTGCCTGCATTGATCCAGCGCTTTTGCGGGCGCAGGGAGGCTTCGAGGCGGCGTTCTACAGAGCGGACAGATTCGAAGTATTCGTCGAGGCGGGCCTGGTCTGAGGTGCTGCCTTTTTGCCGCAAGGATTTGGCCTGATCGAGAAC
>CAZZGS010000942.1:0-2232 GCA_964653845.1 uncultured Bryobacter sp. | reverse complement strand
TGGCGCGAGTAACCGGGGCCGTAGCGGTAGGGGTAGATGTCGGTGCCTTGCTTGGAGAGGTTGATGTTGCGAACCGAGAGATCGTTGGGATTGGGGTTGGCTGTGAGGGCCTCGGCCTGGGCTCGCACCTGAGGCAGGATGTTGAGCAAGTCTGCCAGTCTGAAGCCGGTGGGCAGGGTGCGGAAGTCGAGCGGGGTGCCGACGTTTACGTTGGGCAGGAGGCCGGGGATGGGGTTGACGATGCCAGCGGTTGGGTTGGGGATGCTCTGGCCGCCAAACTGCTGCCGGCCATTGCCAACCGGGCCGATGGCCGCGCGTTCGCCGAGGCGTTGGGATAATTCGGTTGTGTCGTAATAGAAGCCGCCGCCGCCGCGGATTACGGTCTTGTTGTCTTTGAAGGGGTTGTAGGCGAAACCGAAAGAGGGAGTCCAGTTGGTGTAAGTTGGCTTGGTTGGCTCGAGGCTTTCCATGATTGGAGCCAGGAGAGCGGGCTTGCTCAAGTCGCCGTTTACCAGTGTTGATTCAAACTGCCAGGCGAGACCGTAGTTGAGGGTCAGCTTCTTGTTAACGCGGAAGGTATCCTGCCAGAAGAAATGATAGCGGCGATTGTTGCCGGCTTTGTCTTTGTTGTAGGGAGGGGGCTGAGAAGGGTCGCCAACGCCAATAGCAAACACGGCCAAGGGTAGCTTGAGCACGTCGGCATTGGTGACGAACTGATTGGGCAGGCCAAAGGCAGCGAGAGGGATGCGATTGGCGACCATGATGTCAGGACCCCACAACTGGCCAGCGGCGGGATCTCCAAAGGCCCAATATCCGGTAAAGGGTGCGTTCTCGTAGCTGCCGCCGAAGCGCATCCGGTGGCTGCCCTTCTGCCAGGTCATGTTGTTGACGATGTTGTAGCGGCGCATGTCGCGACCTTGCGGGGCGTTGGCAGTATTGCCGAAGCGCACGTTTGTACCTACTACCGACATTTCGGGTAAACCAAGGCCAAGGCAGCCGGCGCATTCCTTGGAGCTGGGATGCAGATTGCGATTGCTCCAGTATTGGTAGGCGAAGCGGAAGTCGTTGACAAGGGTGGAGCGGAAGGTGCTGGTAATGCCCATGATGCTCTGGTCTGCCCAGTTACGATTGACCAGCCAGTTTGAGGGAAGCGGAGAGCCGCTGCGTGGGCCGAAGCCTTTGTTGCCGTCGTGGGAATAACGGGCGAAGAGATTATGCTGCTGCGAGATGCGGTAATCGAACTTGGCGCTAATCTGGCGGGCGTCGTATGGGGTGGTTGCGTTTTGCGCTAGTGTCGAGAAGTAGGGGGAATCCGGCTGTACCGTGACTACTGCATCCTGGTTGTTGTTCTCCATATTGAAGAAGAAGAAGAGTTTGTCTTTCTTGATTGGGCCAGAGACGAGGAAGCCGGTCTGGCGGCGTGCGAAGAAGGGATCCGGAGCAAAGGGGTTACGACGCAAGGCCGGATATGCAGACATGTTGTTGTCGCGGAAGAAGAGGTAAGCGCCTCCGTGGAAAGCATTGCCGCCGGACCGGGAAACGATATTGATTGCGCCGCTGGCGGCGATGCCAGTGGATAGATCGAAATTTGCGCTGGAGATCTGGAATTCTTCTACTACTTCTTGAGAGAAGTTCTGAGCCGTGCCGCCTTCGAGGGCGTTTCGGACATTGCCGCCATCGACGGTGATGGCTGTCTTGCCTGAACTGGAGCCCAAGACGGAGACACCAAATTGGGCGTTGTATTGAGCGAGGCTTTGGGTACCAACGCCGACACCTGGTTCGAGGAAGGCCAACTGCAGGAAGCTTCGGCCATTGAGCGGCAAAGATTCAATCTGAGTGCGTCCGATCACACCGTCGATTTTGTGGCTGTCGTAGGCAATCTGCGAGGTGGCGGCATCGACACTGACCACTTCAGAAACAGCACCAACCTGAAGCTTCATGTCGACTGTGGTTGTGCTTCCGACGACCACGGCTGCCTCGCGGAGGGTTTGGCGGAAGCCGGCCATTGTTGTTCTTACTTCATAGCGGCCGGCAGGCAATGCGGGCACGCTGTATTGACCCTCTACGGTCGACTTCAGTTCTCGCTTGAGGCCTGTCCCGGTGTTGGTGACTGTGATCGATGCACCGATAACGACTGCGCCGGAATCATCGCTGACGGTGCCAGCGATGGTGCCGATTGGGGCCTGAGCCAAGGCCATCATGAGGCTAAAAGCAAAGAAGAATGCAACTTTG
>CAZZGS010000941.1:0-2232 GCA_964653845.1 uncultured Bryobacter sp. | reverse complement strand
GCGCCTACCGCAACGCCGGCCTCTCTCCCGGCTTCTATTTCTCCCCCGACGACTTCTGGTGGCTCCGCGAACACAAAATCCAGCTCCAGCGCCACATCCCCGCAGTCTCTCCAGCCAACAACCCCGGCCTCCTAAAGCATGATCAGGCTCAGGTCCGCGAACTGATGACCAAATACGGTGACATCGACGTGATGTTCTTCGACGGCCCCTGGGATGGCCTCCGCGAACTCGCTTGGGACATCAACCCCAATACCGTCGTCACCAGGGGCGGTATCGCCACCCCCGAGCAGTTCGTTCCCGGCGTCGCCCTCGATGGCCCCTGGGAGAGCTGTATCACAATGGGCAACTCCTGGCCATACAAACCGACCAATGAAAATTACAAGTCCGGCCGCGAACTCATTTCGCTCCTGGTCGAGACCCGCGCCAAGGGGGGCAACCTACTGCTAAACATCGGCCCCAGCCCCGAAGGCGAAATCCCGACTGAGCAAAAACAAAGACTTGAGGAGATCGGCCTCTGGATGTTCATCAACGGAGAAGCGATCTACGGAGTCCGACCCTGGGTTGTCACCAACGAGAAGGGCTTCTGGTTCACCCGCAAGAAAAACACCAACACGGTCTACGTCATCGTCAAAGAGGACGAACGATGGAAGTACGGCGAATGGAAAGAGATCTCGCTCAAAAGCATCAAGGCCACCGCCAACACTAGGATCAGCGTCCTCGGCCAAAACGACGAAGTGCTCGAATACCAGCCGACGGTCAAGCCCAGGAGTTCATTCCGCCAGCAGGGCGACACTCTGGTTCTGCGGGCCATGCACGCCCAGCGACTCTACACGAATCGCCAATGGCCCAATCCGGTCGTGATCAAACTGGAAAACGTCGAAGCTGCCCTCGAACCCCCAAAGATCGAAACGACCACCAACTTCGCGGCCAATCTGGTCTCCCTCGGCGGCGCAGCTTCAGTTGAAGTCTACTTCGAATACCAGGACGTCACCGGCTTCGACCTAACCGAACGGCCGAGCAACTGGAAAGCGCTGCCCGCGCAAACCGTCTCGCAGCCTGGATCGGTCACCGTCAAGCCCCCAACCCTTCAAAGCGGCCACCAATACGAGTTCCGACCCGTGGTCCGTCACCCACTCTTGCAGGTCTATGGAGGAACCAAGTCCTTCCGCGCGGCCAACTAGATGTCGCGCTGGTCGGGGCCGAGGTACACCTGTCTCGGGCGGCTGATCTTCGTATCGCCGTCCTTGGATTGTTCTTCCCAATGCGCCAGCCAACCGGCTGTCCGCGGGATGGCGAACAGAACGGTAAACATCTCGGGGCGGAAACCCATCGCCTCGTAGATGATCCCTGAATAGAAGTCGACATTCGGGTAGAGGCGGCGCTTGACGAAGTATTCATCGCTCAGCGCGATCTTTTCAATCTCGCGGGCGATATCAACCTTGGCGTTGCGGCCAGTTACGGCGAAGACGCTGTCGGCCGCTTCCTTGATCACCTTTGCGCGTGGGTCGTAATTCTTATAGACGCGGTGGCCAAATCCCATCAGCTTGCGCTCGCCCTTCTTCACGCTTTCGATAAAGTTCGGGATGTGGTCGGCGGTGCCGATCTCGTCAATCATGCGCAAAACCTCTTCGTTGGCTCCGCCATGCAGCGGGCCGCTGAGCGAGGCGGCTGCGCCAGCCATGCTGAGGAATGGATCGGCCTGTGAGGAACCAACCACTCGCATCGTCGATGTAGAGCAGTTCTGTTCGTGATCCGCATGCAGGATGAAAAGGATGTCGAGAGCACGAGCCAGCACCGGGTTTGCCTGATACTTTGGCTCGGCCATCTTCCAGATCATGTTCATGAAATTTGCGGTGTAGCTAAGATCATTGTCCGGATATACAAAGGGCAGGCCATTGGTGTGGCGATACGCGTAGGCTGCAAGGGTCGGCATTTTGGCAATCAACCGGATTGCCATCAGTTCGCGCACTTCAGGGTCTGCGACATTGCCGGCATCGGGGTAGAAAGTCGATAAAGCGGCGATCGAACTCACCAGCATGCTCATCGGGTGGGCATCGTAGCGGAAGCCCTCCATGAACTTCTTCATGTTCTCGTGGATGAACGTGTGCTTGGCAATGCGGGCCGTAAAGGTGGCAAGCTGTTCGGCGTTTGGCAGTTCCCCGTATAGCAGGAGGTAAGCTGATTCGAGGTAGGTCGACTTCTCGGCCAATTGCTCGATCGGGTAGCCGCGAT
>CAZZGS010000940.1:0-2234 GCA_964653845.1 uncultured Bryobacter sp. | reverse complement strand
CCGTTAAAAGGGTTGCCGACGTTGGGAACCAGCGTTCCAAGCGTCAGGCCCGGGTTGAGGTCGACACGGGCGGCATTGGCCGGATCGTAGCGACGGGGATCGAAATAATTCTGGAGGAGTTTGCCGTAGGTGTAGGTGGGGCCGAGATAAGCCCAGCGCAGGCCATATTCCAGGGTGAGCTTACGATTGACGCGCCAGGAATCCTGGGCATAGCCTTCTACACCAAAGAAGCGGAAGGTGCCGAAGAAGCGGCCGTTGGCTTGATTGACCGACGTATAGTTGCCCAGCAGCATGTTGGCAAAAGTGTTGCCCGTGGAGAGCGGATTGTCGGCTGAATCGCCGAAGTTGAAGTTCATCGCGTCAATCCAGCTTGGCTGCTGACCGTTGAGGTTCATGTTAAAGAAGGCACCAAATTTGAGGGTATGTTTGCCCATATTCCTGGTCATGTTGTCGGTCCAGGTGAACTGCTTGGCTTCGGATAACCAGCCTGCGGCAAAGCCAGGATAGTTGCAGCTTCCGACTCCGCAGTTAAAGCGCGGAAAGCGGCTTCGGAGGTTGGCTTCGGGGAAGAATTCCGGGAAGGTAAATCCAAGATCCTTGCGATCGTACAATGCTTTGTTGGCGCTGGGCTGAACGTCGACCAATTGAGTAAGGCGGTTGTAGCTGAAAATGAACTCGTTTGTGGTGGTGGGCGAGATCACGTTGATTAGGTTGTAGCTCCAGGAACTGCCTGGCTTGCGACGAAATTGCGGGAAGACTGGATAGGGAGTTGAGGCAAAGATGCCGAGGCCTTGTTCTTCGTGATTGGCGTCATCGGCCCAGCGAAAAAAGAAGTTGGCTTTATCGCTGATCGTGTAGTCAAGCCGAAGCACTTTGCCTTCCTTGTTGAAACGGTACGTATCCTGGAAGAAGGAGCGAACGGTTTCCGGAACATTCGGAGTGGGGATGGTGCCCGCATAATTGGCACCTTGAAGTACTTTCAAGAAGCCGCCGGTATTTTGAGCCCACTGGCTGCGGGGCACGATATTACCGGGGTAAGGGTTGCCACCGATGATTCTGCCACCCGCTTCACGAATAGCCGAATTGGGCTGGAAGACTTGCCCGATGCGGTATCCCGTATCGACGCCCCCAGCAGTGATGATGTTGCCGGCGCGGTAGAGGCGGGAAAGGTCGCCCGTGAGGATGTCTGGATGCGGAAGGTCAACGAATGTTCCACCGCTGGGGCGGGTGGCTAAAGTCTTTTCGTAGTTAAAGAAGAAGAACAGCTTGGGGTCTTTGCGGGAAGAGATTTTCGGGATCGTCAGAGGGCCGCCGATGTTACCGCCAAACTGGTTAAACCGGAGTTTTTGCGTTGTACCGCTGCGGTCGAAAGGCTGGCGCGCGTCCAGCGCGTTATTGCGAAGAAACTCATAGAGCGTGCCGTGATAATCCTTGCCGCCAGACTTCGTGTTGACCGAAATCATGATGCCGGGATTACGGCCGAATTCGGCGTTGAAGGTGGAGGTTTGTACTTTGAATTCGCCCACGGCGTCGAGAGATACCTGGGTGTACTGCCCGTCGTTGGCCCCAACGTCGGTGTTGATTGCGCCATCGAGAAACACGTTATTGGCAGAACCGCGCAGACCGTTCACGTTGAAGGCATCCGTATTGTTAAAGGCGAGCCTGAAGTCTGTACGATCGTTTGAGACAACGCCAGGGAGGGTGCGCATGAGCGATTGGAAATCACGCCCGTTCAGTGAGAGATCTGTGATTTGCTTTCCGGTTATGGTGAAGCTTTTGTTGGCGGTTGTAGTTTCAACAACAGGTACTTCCGCTTCAACGGTTATCGAGTCTGTGGTGGAACCGATTTGAAGGGCAAGGTTGCCGAGATTCATAATCTGGTTCTGGTCGAGTTGAAGGTCTGTCTGAGTGAGGGATTTGAAACCGGACGACTGAATCTTGAGCGTGTAAAGACCGGGTTGGATGTTTGAGATCTGGAAGGCTCCATCGTCTCCGCTCAACACCTCGCGAACCATGACGGATTTGCGTTGGTCGGTGGCACCAATTTTTGCGCCTTTGATGGCTGCGCCCGAAGGATCGATTAGAGTGCCCTGAATTGTGCCGGTTTGGGCAAAAGTAAGGGCCGAAGCAACTATGAGTAAAGCGGTAAACTTGGCTTTCATGGTGCTTAACTTTATCATCGCTGTTTTCAGTTTGTCTAGCGGTTTGTCCACCGCTTCTTCATTTATGTATTC
>CAZZGS010000939.1:1451-2237 GCA_964653845.1 uncultured Bryobacter sp. | reverse complement strand
GGCGAATACCATGGCTTCTTCTGGTTCTACTTCTTTAACGAGCATGTCTTCCGCTTCTTGAACATGCGCCACCCGCGCGACTACAACACCGTGCCACGCCTAAGCTTCTGGCTCTTACACCTGCTCTGGCTCTTCCCCTGGTCGCTCAACTTCTTCACTCTCCGCTCCCCCAACTCAGAGCGCCACCGCAGCCTCACTCTGCTCTGCTTCTGCTGGGCTGGCTTCCTCATGGTCTTCTTCACCTTTTCCACCACGCAGGAATACTATTCAATGCCCTGCTACCCGGCCCTTGCGATCTTGCTTGGCTCAGCCATGGTGCGCGACTACAACCCTCCAAGATGGCCTACCCGCCTCGTCGGCCTCATCGCCACTTTTGCACTCGGCGCAATCATCTACTTGCTGGTCGAGGTCTGGAATCTCCCCACCCCCGGCGATATCTCGCAAGCCCTGGCGCAACAAAATCCCGACGCCTACACCCTCTCACTCGGCCACCTGGGAGACCTCACCATCGCCAGCTTCGCCTACCTCCGCACGCCCCTCATGATCGCGGGCCTGGCCTTCCTCATCGGGGCCATCGGTGCCTGGCTCCGTCCCCGTGCCGCCATGATCGCCCTCGCCCTGATGAGCGTAGTCTTCCTCAACGCCGCCCGCATCGCGATGGTCACCTTCGATCCATATCTAGCCTCTCGCCCCTTGGCCGAAGCACTCGCCGCCGCACCCCCAGGCCAATGGATTGCTGACAACCAGTACTACACCTTTTCCAGCATCTTCTTCTACACCAACAAA
>CAZZGS010000939.1:0-1441 GCA_964653845.1 uncultured Bryobacter sp. | reverse complement strand
AGACTGCGCTGCTGCTTAACGGCCGTGTCAACAATCTCGAATATGGCAGCTACGCCCCCGGCGCACCTCAGGTCTTCATCAACGACAAACAGTTCCAGGAAAAGTGGCTCGGCACAACCCGCCACTATCTGACAATCGAGAAACCCGCAGTAGCCAGAATCTCCAAGCTGGTAGGTTCGGAAAAGCTCCTCACCGTGAAGGAATCAGGCGGTAAATTCCTCTATACAAATCTCCCGCTACGTTAGAGGTATTCTGAAACCGTGAGTGCGCTATTCTTTCTCGCGCTAGCATTGCAGTCGCCGATCGAAGACGGAATCAAGGCCCTCGATGCCGGCAAGCCCGCCGAAGCTGAAGCCCAGTTCCTGAAGGCCGTCGCCACCGACGCCAAAGACTACTCGGCCTACTTCAACCTCGCCTTCGCTCAATCGGTCCAGAATAAAGACCCTGAGGCCATCGCGAACTACCGCAAAGTCCTCGAACTCAAGCCCGGCCTCTACGAAGCCGAACTCAATCTGGGCATTCTTCTCCTCCGCCAAAAGCTCCCCAAAGACGCCATCCCCTTACTCGACGCCGCCGCAAAGGCCAAGCCAGATCAATACCGGCCCAACTACTATTTGGGTGAAGCCCTTATCGACGTAAATCGCGGTGCCGAGGCCGAGGCCGCTTACCGCCGCGCGCTGGCCATCAACGCCAAATCTGCCGAGGCCGCCCAAGGTGTCGGCCAGTCTCTCCTAAATCAGGGCAAGACAGCCGACGGTGCCGTCTTCATCGAACAGGCTGCCAGCCTCGACCCCAACTTCCAACCCGCTCTCCTCCATCTGGCCAGCGTCTACGAAGCCGACAAGAATTTCGATGCCGCCATCGCCATCTATCGGCGATTCCCGGACGAACCCGGCGCCCGCGAGCGCCTCGGTGAACTTCTGATAAAAACCGGCAAGGCCGCCAGCGCCATCCCCGAACTCGAAGCAGCCGTTAAGGCTTCCCCCACGGCGGCAAACCTCACAGCGCTTGCCACAGCCTACCTCCAGGCCAAACAACCCGAGAAGTGCCAGCCCGTTCTCGACGCCGCCCTCCGCCTCGAACCCTCCAACGGTGAATTGCGAGTCCTCTATGGCCGCCTCCTCCGCGACCTGCGCAAGTTCGGCCTCGCCGCCAACCAGTTCGCCCTCGCCGTAAAACTCAATCCGCAATCAGCCGAAGCCTGGGCAGATCTCGCCATGGTTACGGTGATGCTCGAGCGCTACGACGTCGCCCTCCCCGCCCTCGATCAGGTCAAACGCCTCAACGCAGAAAAACCAGGCCACAAATATTTGCGCGCAATCACGCTCGACAAAATCAAACAGAACAAGCAGCAGGCAAAACTGGCTGCCGCAGCCTATCAGGACTTCCTCAACTCAGCCGGTGGCAAGTTCCCCGACGAGGAATTCAAGGCGCGTACAAG
>CAZZGS010000938.1:788-2239 GCA_964653845.1 uncultured Bryobacter sp. | reverse complement strand
TGGCCCGAGGCCGCATCGACACCAACCTCCAACAAGCCTCCAGCCGCAACCTCCTCTACGCCGCCGGCCTCATCGCAGTCGCCGTAGCCCTCTGCCAACTCCCACCCATCTTCAACAAGCCCTTCGGCGGCTATCTGGCAACTCTGGCAATAGTAGCCGCAGGCTCCCTAAGCGCCCCCAGCCTCATCCAGTTTGGTGCCCGCCACATCGCAGGCCTCGGCGGAGTCCAATCTCTCTTGGCGGGCCGCAGCCTCGCCGGTGCCCTCCGCCGCAGCAGCGTCCTCGTAGCCGCCCTCGCCACAGCGATCGCGATGATGACCAGCGTCGGCATTATGGTGGGCAGCTTCCGCGAAACGATGCTCACCTGGATCGACACCCAGATCCGTGCCGATTTCTACCTCCGCCCCGCCGGCATGGCCGCAATGGATCGCCACCCCACCATCGCCGAAGAAGTAGCCAAGCGCATTGAGGCCCTCCCCGGAGTCCTTGCCGTAGATCGCTTCAGAGCTTATTCGATCCGCTACAACGGCCTACCTGTAACGCTTGCTTCCGGCGACGTCCAGGCCCAGATGCGCTACGGCCGCACCGCCCTTCGCTCTGGCAGCCAACAAGACGCAATTCAGGGAATGCTCAAAGGAGAAGCCGTCATCGTCAGCGAACCTTTCTCCGAAAAGCACCACGTAAAAGTAGGCGACACACTCACGATCCCGCTGGGCACAGAGCGCCCCACCTTCCGCATCGCCGGCATCTTCCGCGATTATTCCAGCGAAAACGGCTATATCATCCTTGACCATTCCATCGTCAAGAAATTCCTTCCCGACGATGAAGCTTCAAACCTCGCCGTCTACACAACACCAGATGCAGACCGCCCCAAGCTCCGCCAGCAAATCGAAGCCGCTTACGCTCCCCGTCGCATCGTCGTCTTCGAGAACCGCGCCCTCCGCAACGAAGCCGTCCGCATCTTCGACCAAACCTTCGCTGTCACCTACGCACTCGAAGCCGTAGCAATCTTCGTAGCGGTAATGGGTGTTGCCGGAGCCATGCTGGCCCTCATCATCGATCGCCGCCGCGAGATCGGCCTACTGCGTTTTCTGGGTGCATCAGCCTCCCAAGTGCGAGGCATCATCCTCTTTGAAGCCGCCTTCATCGGCCTCTTCTCACAGATCCTCGGCGTCATCTCCGGCGCACTCGTCAGCCTTGTGCTGATCTTTGTCATCAACAAACAAAGCTTCGGCTGGACGATCGAATTCCACACCCCGGTCCTGGCTCTGCTTTCCGCACTTGCCTTCACCTACATAGCCACGGTAATCGCCGGCCTCTACCCCGCCCGAATCGCCACCAAACTCAACCCCATCGAGGTCATGCACGAAGAATGACAAGAAGAGACTTCCTGGCCGCAGCCACCTTCATCAAAGCCCTACCCGGCTACAAATATGAGTTCCCGCGCGACC
>CAZZGS010000938.1:0-778 GCA_964653845.1 uncultured Bryobacter sp. | reverse complement strand
ACCACTTCTCGCACCCTGATTTCCAGACCGAGTGGTGGTATTACACCGGCAATTTAACAAGCGACAAAGGCCGCCCCTTTGGCTATGAGCTAACCTTCTTTCGCGCCGCCCTCCAACCCGTCGTCGAAGCCAAATCTATCTGGACCACCCGCGACGCCTACATGGCCCACCTCGCCCTCACCGACATCGAAGGCAAGCAATTCTTCCATGCCGAACGTCTCAACCGTCCCGGCCCCGGCCTCGCCGGAGTCGACCCCAAAACCCAAACCATCTGGAACGGCAACTGGCAATGCCGCCTCACTCCCAGTGCCCACTATCTAACCGCCACAGACCAACAATTCCAAATCAACCTCACGCTCACCCCTACCAAACCCCACGTCATCCACGGTCAAAATGGCGTCTCCCAAAAAGGCCCCCAACCCGGCCAGGCCAGCCACTACATCTCTTTCACAAGACTAGCCACCAAAGGCCAAATCACGCTCAACGGCGCAATCCACCAGGTTACTGGCAACACCTGGATGGACCACGAATATTTCTCCAGCGAACTCGACCCCAACCTCGCCGGTTGGGACTGGTTCTCGATCCAACTCGAAAACAACACAGAGCTGATGCTCTACCGCCTCCGGCAAAAGGACGGCAAATCAAGCCCCCACTCTGCTGGCACCTTTATTGATGCCCAGGGTCAAGCCATCCACCTGACGGCCAATGAAATAGAGTTCACCCCAAGCCGCCAGTGGAAGCTCTACCCCATCGAGTGGCAAATCAAGATCCCGAAGCT
>CAZZGS010000937.1:0-2258 GCA_964653845.1 uncultured Bryobacter sp. | reverse complement strand
TTCCGCCGCCTTCCACCCAAACGCGGTCGAGGGTCCCATCGTGATCGACATCCACTCGAATGTCGCAGTTCTCGACGGCGATCAGTTGCATCAAAATTGCCGCAAAAGTGAGAAGCAGGCGCATCAAACGGTATTCTACTCATAAGGCTCAATGGACCCCCTACGCCGCATCCTTCGACTCGAAGACGAAAGCTCCAATCTTGACGAAGCAGCGTTGCTCATCGCACGCATTGAGTATCCGAACCTGCCCATGGCTCCGTGGCTTGCCGAGCTCGATTACCATGCCGAGGAGATTCGCCGCCGCAACACGCGCAGCTTCCGTCTGGCGGCTCACCAATACCTCTTCGGCGAATTGCAACTGGCCGGTAATGAGGACGACTACTACAACGCTCACAATTCCTGCCTGAACTATGTTCTTGAGTCACGCAAAGGCATCCCCATTACACTTTGCCTGCTCTATATGGAACTGGGCCGCCGCCTTGGTGTTGAAGTCGATGGTATTAGCGCACCGGGACACTTTCTGGTCCGCCTGGAAGAAGAAGGCGACACTTACTACCTCGACATCTACAACGGAGGCAAGATTCGCGATGACATCGAGGGCGAAGTAGATCCGCGATTTCTTGTGCCTGCTCCAAAACGAATGATCCTCATTCGCATGCTGAACAATCTGCGAGTCATTTATCTGCAGCGGCAGGCCTGGACCAAAGCAGCCGAGGTGCTAAGTCTTCTTCTTGAAGCCGACCCGGTGGATGCCGATGCGTTGCGACAGCGGGCGGCAACATTTGCCGCTACCCATCGCTTTCAGGCGGCTGCACAAGATCTCGATCGATACCTGCAGCTACGCCCTTTCGATGCGGATAAGGAAGAGCTTCAAAGCCAGATCTCGCGCTTGCGCCGAATGCACGCACACAAGAATTAACGAGGTATCGGTGAGGCTGCATCGTGTGCTGCACGGCGCCAATGAGACATCTGACTGATCCTGTGCGGAACGACCGGCTTCTCGAAAGCCGTTCAAAGTACTTTTGGGACGTTATACTAGGCGACTCATGCTGCATGAATTAATAAAAGTATGGTTTGAGTGGTCCCGCGATATGGGCTACTGGGGTGTTTTTCTGATGATGGCGCTCGAAAGCACGATTGTGCCTGTGCCGTCGGAGATCATCATGCCGCCCGCAGGTTATTGGGCGCAGCAGGGGCAGATGTCGCTCTGGGGAGTGATTCTGGCTGGTGGCCTTGGGTCTACCTTCGGGTCGAGTCTTTGTTATTGGTTCTCTTACACTCTGGGCCGAGCCTTTCTTACGAAATACGGCAAGTGGTTCCTGTTGCCACCCGAACGTCTCGAACTGGCCGAGAAGTGGCTGGCTGAATTTGCTTTGGGTGGGGTCTTCTTCTCGCGGCTGCTTCCAGTGGTTCGCCACCTGATCGGCTTCCCCGCTGGGCTGATTCGGGTCCCGTTCGGGAGTTTTGTGGCTGTCACTTTTGTGGGTTCCACGCTCTGGTGCGGAATCCTGGCCTGGTTTGGTGCGCAGACGATTGGGCAGCAGCCGGGGTTGCTTGACGATCCCGAGGCGATGATGAAGGCGGTAAAGGGCAATTTGATCTGGATTCTCCTGCTTGTCATCGGTCTGGGAGCCGGCTGGTTTTTTGTTCGCTGGTTTGGGCAACGGTCGAAGGCGAAAACGGCCTAATCTTTAATCGCGTCTTCCTCGAGCCTTCTCTAAAATTGACCCGCTCCAAGGTTGAGCGCTAGACTAGTGGGTTGGTCCCTCGCCAGCTTTGCGGGTTTGGGTGCGCCTGAAGCCGTGACCAATTGAGACCCATAACGGGGACTTGCCGTCAGCGGGTGGCTAATTTTTATACAGATCAGGAGTGGACAGAATCAAGTGGCTGAGGCAATAAAGAGAATTTTTACGTCGGAATCGGTGACCGAAGGCCACCCCGACAAGATGGCCGATCAAATTTCCGACGCGGTGCTTGATGCCGTTCTGAAAGACGATCCGATGGGCCGCGTGGCTTGCGAAGTCATGGTTACGACCGGCCTTTGCATCGTTGCCGGTGAAATCACTACCAAGACCTATGTTGAAGTAGCCGACCTCGCACGTCAGGTGATCAAGGACATCGGCTTCGACGATGCCACCTTCGGCTACGACGGCAATACCTGCGGCGTCCTGAACGTGATCCAGCGTCAGAGCCCCCACATTGCGATGGGCGTTGACACCGGCGGTGCCGGCGACCAGGGTCTGATGTTCGGTTATGCA
>CAZZGS010000936.1:0-2260 GCA_964653845.1 uncultured Bryobacter sp. | reverse complement strand
GCCTCTTCCCGATCGTCACCCCAAGCGGCAGCGATTCCTCATCGCTTGACAACGTAATCGAGTTTCTCACCCTCGGTGGCCGAGAACTCCCCCACGTCATGGCCATGCTCATGCCCGAAGCCTGGGATCAGGATTCCGCCATGGATCCGGCCAAGAAAGCTTTCTACGAATACCATGCCTCTCTCATGGAACCCTGGGATGGCCCCGCTGCCGTAGCCTTTACCGACGGCCGCCTCATCGGCGCAACTCTCGATCGCAACGGCCTCCGCCCGGCCCGCTACATGGTCACTCATGACGGCCTGCTCATCATGGCCTCTGAAACCGGCGTCCTCCCCGTCAAGCCCGAAGACATCAAAGAAAAGGGCCGCCTCCAGCCCGGCAAGATGCTGCTCGCCGACCTCGTTGCTGGCCGCATCATCCCCGATACCGAAGTCAAACAGATGCTCTCAAGCAAGCAGCCCTACCGCGAGTGGCTCGATAAACAGCAGATCACTCTCGATCTTCTGCCTGCCCCGCCCCGCTGGCACGAAACCGAATTCCATACCATCCTCGAACGGCAACGCGCCTTCGGCTACACCGAAGAAGATGTCCGCATGATCATGGTCCCTATGGCCAGTGCCGGCGAAGAGCCCATCGGATCGATGGGCACCGACACTCCGCTCGCCTGCCTCAGCGACAAGCCGCAGCCGCTTTTCAATTACTTCAAACAACTCTTCGCCCAGGTCACCAATCCGCCCATCGATCCGATCCGCGAAGAACTCGTCATGTCGCTCACCAGCTACATCGGCACCGAGCGCAACATCCTCGAAGAGACCCCTGAGCACTGCCATACATTCAAGCTCAAACACCCCATCCTTACCAACCACTACCTCGAACAGCTCCGTCACGTTCGCTGGGGTGAGTTCCTCGCTACCACCATCCCAACTCTCTTCGATGCCGCAGGCTCCGAACAGGACCTCGAAGAAGCCCTCGACCGCCTCTGCCGTCGCGCCTCTCTGGCCATTCAGAAAGGCTACCGCCTGCTGATCCTTTCAGACCGTGGCGTAGACCAGAACTCGGCACCGATCCCCTCGCTGCTCGCTCTCACTGCCGTCCATAACCACTTGGTCCGCGAAGGCACCCGCTCACAGGTCGCCCTCATCGTCGAATCCGGCGAACCCCGCGAGATCATGCACTTCGCCCTGCTCATCGGCTATGGTGCCAGTGCAATCACTCCATACCTCGCCATCGAGACCCTCGAAGACCTCGCCCAAAAGGGCCGACTGCCTGACGGCGTCACCTTCGAGAAGGCACTCAGCAACTTCAAGAAAGCCATCGGCAAGGGTCTGCTCAAGGTCTTCTCGAAGATGGGCATCTCAACGCTGCAATCCTACCGGGGCGCGCAGATCTTCGAAGCCATCGGCCTCAGCAAGCCCTTCGTCAAGAAGTACTTCACCGGCACAGCCACCCGCATCGAAGGTGTCGGCCTTGAAGTCCTGGCCAAAGAAGCGAAGATGAAGCACGACTTCGCCTTCCGCCCCACTAACTCGTTCTCGACAGACCTCGATGCCGGTGGTAATTACCACTTCCGGGTCCACGGTGAATTCCACTCCGTCAATCCAGACTCGGTCTCCAAGCTCCAGCACGCCGTCCGTCAAAACAGCTACTCCACCTTTGAGGACTACGCGAAGTCCATCGACCAGCAGAACAAGCAACTCTGCACCCTGCGCGGCCTCATGGATTTCAAGTTCGCCGCCCAACCCATCTCCCTTGATGAAGTCGAGCCCGCCATTGAAATCGTCAAGCGTTTCGCCACCGGTGCAATGAGCTTCGGCAGCATCTCAAAAGAAGCCCACGAGACACTCGCCATCGCCATGAACCGCATGGGCGGCCGCTCCAACACCGGAGAAGGCGGCGAAGACTCTGAGCGCTACAAGCCCCTGGCCAACGGCGACTCCAAGCGCAGCGCCATCAAGCAGGTCGCCAGCGGCCGCTTCGGTGTCACCACTGAATACCTGGTCAATGCCGAAGAGCTCCAGATCAAAGTCGCTCAGGGTGCCAAGCCCGGCGAAGGCGGCCAGCTCCCCGGCCATAAGGTCGACGAGAACATTGCCCGCGTCCGTTTCGCCGTCCCCGGCGTCAGCCTCATCTCGCCGCCCCCGCACCACGACATCTACTCCATCGAAGATCTCGCCCAGTTGATCTACGATTTGAAGAACGTCAACCCCGCAGCCCGCATCTCCGTCAAGCTCGTCAGCGAAGTCGGTGTCGGTACGGTCGC
>CAZZGS010000935.1:0-2263 GCA_964653845.1 uncultured Bryobacter sp. | reverse complement strand
ACGTTTGCCTATGTGCAAGAGTTGCTGAACTCGGCACCGGCACCTGAACCGCGAGCGTTGTTTCGTCGAGGGGTGGCCAGGACGGACATGAGGCTTCATCTTGAGGTGACGCCGGATCTTGAAATTGTATGGAAGGGGCCGTCGAGCCCGGAGAATCTCGCTCGTCTAGAGCGCATTGCGGTGTATATCCGCACAGAGATGAAGTAATAGAAAAAGGGGATAGCAATGACGACTCAGAAACAGAACACAGAATTTGAGGCGCGGGTAGACAAGGAATTCGCGTGGAGCCGCGGTGGATCGGTTCGTTATGTCAGGGCACGGGTGTGTGCAGCGGAATTGAGAGGTGGCAATGCCAAGGCAAGGGCGGCCAAGAACCTGGGGATTGTGTTGGACCGTTCTGGATCGATGGAAGGGTTGCCGCTTGAGATGGCAAAGAAGGCCGTGAACAAGGCCTTAACGCTGCTTGGGGAGGGCGATCGATTCTCCCTGGTTGTGTTTGATAACGAGGTGAAGACTTTGTGTGAGGGGCGTGTGGTGGATCGAAGATTGCGGGAAGAAGTTAAGGCACTGCTGGAAGAAGTGGAGGCTGGAGCGGCCACCAATCTGAGTGCGGGATGGTTGGAGGGAGCGCGCTGCGTGGCCGCAGTGATGGAGCAGACCAGCGGGATGCAGAGCCATGTTCTAGTGCTAAGCGATGGGCAGGCGAATGAGGGGGAGCGGAGCGCATCAGCGCTTGGGCATCATGCGGCGGAATTGCGGAACCGGAAGCTTACGAGTTCAGCTATCGGGATCGGAGAGCGGTACTCACAGACGCAGTTGCGGCCGATTGCCGAGGAGGGAGGAGGGCGATTGCACGATGCACAATATTTGCAAGAGATTGTTGAGGTTGTGGCGGCAGATTTAAGCGGATTGATAGAGACGGCGATGGAGCAGGTAGAGATAAGTGTGAAGGTGCCAGAGGGCCTGGAGGTGGAGTGCCTGAGTGCATATGGTTCCAAGTTTGCGCGCGGGCGACTGACGGTTGCGCTGGGGATGCTGGGGCATGGCAAAGAAAAGGATGCAGTGTTTCTGGTGAAGTTGCCCGAGGGTAAGGCGGGCGAAGTTGTTGGATTGGAGTTTCGTGCGAAATGGAGACTGGCTGGGGAAGAGGCGGTTGGCTCGGCAGTTCTGGCGGTGGAGATCACGTTTGCACCTGGAAACAAGAATACAGCGCAAGAGAGAGATGATGTGGTGGCGATGAGAGTGGCTGAGGTGTGGCATGCGAATTTGATGTTGCGTGCGGTGGAGCTGAACCGGTTAGGCGATTATCGTGAGGCAGCGGAGGTGCTGAAAGGAGAGTTGAAACGGTTTGAGCGCTATGCGGAGGGGCTGCCGGAAGGGGCCAGGCTAAGTGCTGAGTTGGCCCAAATCTTGCGGGCGGTGAATTGGGACTGGGACGAGAGAGGAAGAAAAGAGATCACGATGTGCGCTTTCTCGTTGAGCAGGAGCGAGCCGGACACGAGGTTGAATTCGAGGTTGCCGCTTTACCGTTATCTGCCGAAGTGAAGCGGGTGGACGCTTGAGGTTGCGTCCACCCGCTTTGCGGAATTACTTGCCGGAGGCGAAGCAGTAGAAGAGGCCGGCGCCGCCGGTGGCGACGAGGTTGGCTTGGCTGCAGCCGCGGGAGGGGTGGGTGGAGATCCAGGAGATGCCGCCGCCGTTGCGGTTGTGGTGGCCGACCTGGGCTGTGCCTTCGCCGTCGCTGTTTGAGGTCCAGTTCTTGCAGGTGTGATCGGCGGAATCGGTGTAGGAACGACCGTCGGGCTGGGTGCCGGTGAGGATGTCGTGGGTGTTGGGAGTGGCGCCTACGCCGTTGACGGGCTCGCCTTTTTCGTTGATAGCGTTGTTCTTGGTGACGAGGTTGCCGAGGAGGGCGAGCTCGATTGTGTCGCCCTGGAGGTGGGCGATGTCGCGGGCAATGACTGCGCCTTTGGCGTTGGCCCAGGGGCCGGTGCCGATGCGGTCTCGGGCGTTTACGGCGGGCTTGCCGTCAGCGGCTTGGGTGGAGAGATAGGCTTTCCAGGTTTTGTTGGTGGAGCCGGCGGCGGTGGCTAGCTTTTGGCAGTGGGCGTCTGCGCCAGCGAGGCCGCCAATGTTGGCTCCGTCGCCCGAGCCGACGCTGGTGATGAAAAAGGACATTGGCGGGGGTGGGGCTTTTTGCGCGGCAGGTTGCTGGGCGAGTAGGGGGAGAGCGGCTAGACTGAGGATTAGAGTTTTCATAGTG
>CAZZGS010000934.1:0-2267 GCA_964653845.1 uncultured Bryobacter sp. | reverse complement strand
ACGCGACACGGTGCTGGGACAGTTGATTTTCTGTGAAGGCTGCTGCTGCGGGCGAACGGATCGAGGATTCCCGGCATGGCCAGGAGACCTTGTCAAAGCACGCTGGAAGGAATTGAAACTCAACAGCACCATTCAACTTACAATCAGCGGATGCCTTGGCCCCTGTGATGTGGCGAATGTTGTTTGTCTGCTTCTGCCCGACGGAAGTTCACGGTGGCTGGGTGGCCTTTTTGAAACATCGCACTACGAACGTTTGATCCAATGGGTCGAAGACTGCCAGTCCACTGGCATCCTGCAACCATTTCCTCAGGAACTGGATCGCTACCGATTCGAACGATTTCGTGAATAACAACTTCGCATTGCTCGATGAACGGCAACGAGCAGTTCTCTCGTGCATTTCAGGTCACCTGCAACTATGATGCAGTTGAAGTTGTATTACTGCAGAGTTTCTCCATCCGTCATCTGGTCGAGGCTGGTATGGTTGCAAAAGCACGAAGCGTGAATCCGGACGAAATTGAACTCATCAGAACGCTGATTCGAAAAGCTGGCAGTCGCGCCACCCCTGCACGCATTGCCGTCATGCAGGAACTGCGAGCGGCGATGACGCCGCTGACTCACGCGGACATTGCTGGCCGTCTGGTACCGCTTGGATTTGATAAGGCAACCGTCTTTCGCAACCTGAACGATCTGGCAGAAATCGAACTCGTCGCACGCACTGAACTGGGTGATCATGTCTGGCGGTTCGAGGCAATCGACCCGGATCATCCTGAAAAAGGCAGCCATCCACATTTCGTCTGCACGTCCTGCGGGACTGTTCAGTGTCTTGAACCGATGGAATTCACCAGCGTGTCCAAACGCAAAGCGGGTGCCATTGGTAAGATCACCGACATTCTGCTCAAGGGCGAATGTGCAGATTGCTCCCCCGGGTAAGACTGCAGCGTTGAACCGAGACGCCGGAGTGACGCTGTTCGCTGAGCGGCGTTTGCCGAAACCTGCGATTGTTTGCAGCCAAAACTCGGGAGACAGGTTCAGGCGATCCAGAATCGGGGGAGTTTTTCTTGCCACCGAACCACGCTTGCCGGGATGCACCTGACGACCGGTCCAGTCCAGAAGTTCAAGGTATTCCGCCAGAGACATGAACACGCAGCCCTTGTTTGACGCTCGACGCGACGAGCCTCTCTCACGAGCCTTCTTTCGCTTTGGCTCAAGTTCTACAGGAGCCAGCCAGCCCGCGTTCTTGCCATGTTCAATGCGAGCATCTTTGGCATCCGGCGTCGAAACTTCATCCGCAGACTTCAGATCAGCCACGCGTTCCTGAACACTTGTCAAGTCGCTCTCTTCCGGAGTCGCCGCGATGCCGGCTCGCACGGGATTCAAATCCACGTACACCATACACGCCGCAATCGCCGATTCATCGGGTAAAATTGTTGCTTTGAATCTTCCTTCCCCGAATCTTCCTGAACAATTTTCCTCAGCATTTGCAAGTCGCGCGATGACTTCCGACGTACACAGCATAAACCACGAAATGCTCGACAGCCGAGCCCGCAGTTCCAACAGCGTTTTCGCGTCCGTCATCAAAGACTTCAGATCTGTTTCAGCAGGTTCCGCAGGCGAACCATCTTTGTTACGACGAGACGGAAACAGGTTCCACCTGCGACGAGCCACCTCTTCGTCTGACCAGTCTTTCATCACATCGGGCCGATTTCTCAGGATTGCGTGGAGGTGATTTGACATCACCGAAACCCCCAGAATATCAATCCCGAAGATTCCGGCGAGAAACTCCAGCCGATTCCGGATCCATTCCCGGCGATGTTCATAGTCATCGCCGGTCAGAGGATCCGTACCACAAAGGAAGCTTTTGCGAACACATCTATTCACACAGTGAACCACCTGGATTTCGCCCGCCGACAAAACCTCTCGCCGATTGATTCGTGCCATGAATAAACTCTGCCTGAGAACGAAATGGAATGGACTGCCGGGGCAGTCTAGCAAACGGCACCACGGCGTTAAGTTGTTTTGGATGGCCCCGACTATTAAAGTCTTTTTGGATGGCCCCGACGCTTTGGCCCACGGGCAAGGTCCGCCCCGTCCATTCGGCCCTCGAAGAATCTCATTTTGATGGATTCGCAACACTGTTTCCCTCGAAGTTGACTTGATTTTAAGCCTCCAAATGGCAAACTTGTGTGTCCCCGTCATCTTTGCTTGACCCCAGGCCGCCCCGCTTCATCGAGCTTCCCAAGCCACGCCACAACCCGCTGCCGTGGCCC
>CAZZGS010000933.1:0-2268 GCA_964653845.1 uncultured Bryobacter sp. | reverse complement strand
GGCTAGTGGTTTTGTGGCCGGTTTTGTCGTCAATACTTGTGGGGACCAGGTAGGATTTACCTCGCTCGAAGGGGTAGCCGCAGTCGCCGTTGCCTTGGCTGGTCCAGACTGTGTGAGAGTTGCTGGCCGTTCCTCTGAAGGTCTCGTGGACTGTAAAGGTTACGGGGCGTTCTTTATCCAATTGGAGTGCAGGGAAGAATTCCTTGACGAGCATTTCGAGCTGCTCTTCTGTGCTGATGTTTTTGAGACGAAAGTGAGCCGATTTTGGGAGGAGGCGTTTGTAGACTTTCTTAGCTGTGGTTATGTCCAATGATTTTTCGAAGCCTTCGATTTCTTTGCGTGTGAATTTGCGCTGGAAGAGCTTGACGAAGTCAGCGAGGTTAGGGCCAGCGTCTGTTACTGTGCCCAGGAATAGGCTGTCATTCCTTAGCAAGCCTTCGAGAGTTTGTGGAGTTAAGGGGCGGCAACTGCAGGCCTGAACCAATGGTGTTGCCAGTAACACTAGGGCGAAGAGATAGGCTCCTTTAGTCATGAGATTCTAACGTATCATGGGGGCATGCTGAAGTTTGTTGTTCTTCTTTTGGCTGGGGCGATTTGTTTTGCCTGTTCGTGGGACTACCAGATCTGGATTCCGCGGAGTGCTTCGGCAGATGCGCTTTACCGGTTTGTTGTGGGTGAAAAGGCTGGTTATATTAACCGGCAGGGGACGGTGGTGATTGAGCCGCGTCTGGAGTTCGAGGGGAATTCGGGTGGGGAGTTTCACAATGGATTGTTGAGAGATCTTTCGGGAAAAGGACAATTTCTCGATCGATCCGGCAAAGTTGTGGCGGGCGAGAATCTGGGAAGCGAGCAGAAATTTTCTGAAGGATTGGCCGTACGGCGTGTGGGTGAAAAGGTTGGCTATGTTGGCAGGGATGGGAAGTTTGTGATTGAGCCCAGGTTTTCGTATGGGTCTGAATTTAGGGATGGAATGGCGAAGGTGTTGATCGAAGGGGATTGCCTAATGTTTTCGAATGAGGAAGCTTGTCACCTGCCTACCGTTGTAGGGAATAGCCTGCGAAAAGGCCTGCCGCATTGCCGGTTTGAGTATATTGACAAGTCTGGCGTAGTTGTTACAAATGGACAATTCGAAATGGCAGGCTCGTTTTCTGCCGGTTTGGCACCTGTTCGAGTTGGTGAATTGTGGGGTTTTATCAACAAGAGTGGGGCACTTGAGATTGAAGCGCAGTTTGAGGAAGCATGGCCGTTTTCAGAGGGATTGGCCCGCATCCGTCAAGGCCTGCTGATTGGGTACGTTGACAGGCATGGGAAAGTTTTGATTGAAGCTCAGTATGACTCTGCGGAGGATTTTCACGAGGGGTTTGCTGTCGTGCAAGTAGGAGAGTTTCGCTTTCGATATATCGATAGGAGCGGGCGGTATGCGTTGGGCGGAGATTATGAGGCAGCGAGTCCTTTCTTCAAGGGGTTGGCTCATGTAAGTAACGGGAAGAAATTCTTTTATATCGATACGACCGGGAAAGTTGTATTTCAGTACTGAGTGCGGAGTCTTCGGTCGAACCAGAAGGGGCCAAAGGGGAGGAAGGCGGCGAGGAGGCCGAGGCCGATTTCTTTTGCTGGCCATTTGTGGTTGCGGGCGGCTATGAGGACCATTAGCGCGTAGATGATGAAGAGGGCTCCATGGAGGGAGCCTACTATTCTTACGGCTTGGGGTTGGCCGGCTAGATACTTTAGTGGCATGGCGATGCCGAGGAGTATCAGGAAGGATAGGCCTTCGGCGATGCCGGAGCGGCGGAGCCAGATGAGGTCGCTTGCGTTGGTCAAATTTGATTGTCCCAAATGCTGTGTAAGCTTGGGTCGTAAGCAGCATTGTGGTTTGTGGGTCTGCTTTCGGCCAAGCCGTTTCTCCTGACAGGAACCCGGTACCATAAAAAAAGGAGTTCTACTATGGCTCAGTTGGACTGGTCTCAATGCCCTGCTGTGGAAAGTATCCCCGGCAAGCGAAGCGGTGCGTGGGTGTTCAAAGATACTCGAATGCCGGTTGCTACCGTCTTTGAAAACCTCGAATCCGGAGCAACAATTGACGAGATCATGGAGTGGTTTGACGTGACAAGGGAAGAGTTGACCGCCGTCCTCGAGTTTGCCGCCCGAAGCCTCGATGCACCTCCGCCTCCCGTTGGTTCCGAATCCCAATTGACTGTCGATGCAAATCCTGTTTGACCACGGCACCCCCGCGCCCCTGATTCCGTTTCTCGTGAGGCACAATGTCAC
>CAZZGS010000932.1:0-2269 GCA_964653845.1 uncultured Bryobacter sp. | reverse complement strand
GCGCTGCGAAACGGTGGTGACATCTGATTGTCGAGATCTCGCATCACCAGTAGAGCCGCCTTCTCCTGGCGGCGCAGATTTCGGGTCACCTCTGCGGACGTAATCTCGAATTGGCTATCTACATAGCGCTTGGCATCACCGCCGGCAGGCAGACCAATGGCATGAACATCCCGAAGCGCGACGCCGATGCCCGCACAAACAGTGCAAAGAAATGTGATGTGAGCCTCGTCTTCACCCAATAGAATCACGCGCCTGGTCGCCCCCATCGTTAGCCAATCTCGCCGAGCGCGACTAGCTCCGATATCGTGGACGAGCTTCCATCGAAGTTGCGATCGGAGACTTTGGTGATCTCGGCCGCACCGTCGAGCGTGCGTTCCAGGAGATAACCGTGCGAAGGGGCAAGTTGGTTGAGAAGTTCTGGGTGGTGAGAACTGAAGATCAGCTGCGCGCCGTTGTCGAGGGCGGCGTCTATCATGGCAAACAGCCAGGGTTGGATTTCGAAGAGGTTGAGATAGTTTTCCGGTTCGTCCAGAAAAACAATCGCATCAGGTTTAACGCTCGCATGAAGGACGCAATAAAGTACGATGAGCGCTTTTTGTCCGTCGGACAGATCGGCAAAAGAGTAAGTCCGTGAGGTCGCCCCGGTCGCGCCAATCTCAACCTCGCAAAGCCATAGGGACTCTCTGCCTGCGGAGTGTGGCACTGCGGTAAGGGAACTGAAGCCCGGAAGCACAAGGGCAAGGTCCTGCTGAATTCGGCTTTTCAATGCGGGTGAATCCTGTAGCGTGCGCCACCAATCGACAAAATTCTCTCCTGAACCAGCCAAGTAGGAGGAAGCTTGGCGGCTCTGGTCGCCAATGCGATTAGGCTCCAGATGCAAAGTTACAAGATCCCGAAATGCTCGCCGAACCGCTGGGACTCCATCGACATGCGCGGCAAAAGATAGGACTGACTTAGCTGGATTTGCAGGTATGAAGACCGACTTCTCCCCATCCGGGCCAATTGCAACTGATGACTGCACCCGATTGCGCGAGCACAGAAACTCCCCATTCCATTGGAGCGATTCATGTTCTACTTCTGAATTGTGAGAGCTTCGGTCAACGCCAACGCTGAGCTGATAGGTAAAAGTGCCGGTGGATAACCTCAGCTCCACCTTGATGTCAATTGGCCCCGGGTCTCCAAATACACAGAGCGCATTAGCGGGCAGGCACTGCTGCAAATCCTGGTCTTCAACGATGAACTGACGCAGCATTTGGAGCACACTCTGTATCGCCGATTTGCCCACCCCATTGAGTGCTGTGGGCAGCTGATTGTCGACTAAAAACTTCAAGCCGAAAGAAGAATCGGATGATCAGTTTGGCGGGCTGCATAATCAATGCCAGCCACAATATCTTCCCGCTCAAGCGAGGGGTAGTCTTCCAAAATTTCCTCAACGCTCGCACCAGCGCTCGACAACTCCAGAATGTCGGTCACCCGAATCCTCATCCCCCGAATACAAGGACGCCCGCCACATTATGCGTCGTTGATTGTGATGCGCTGCTGAAGTGGTTTCACCAAGTTCAACCTACTCCCAATACTCTACATCCACCTCTTCGCTCGACCATTTCATCGCTGCCAAATTCGATGCGAAAAAATTAACACCAATCCCTCCAGCCTCCAAACAAAACCTCATTCGTCCTGTCTGGTCAACTCCTTTCGTTACCTCCACTTGGGCATCGAAGCCTTCAATAAAGGCCTCTCCCAAGAAACCTTCGTCAAACCGCAAATCACCGGCGATCAACTCAAAGACCAGTACTCCAAACTAGCCGCCGGCCTTGGCTTCTCTCCAGAGTTAACCGATGATCGAGTCAACTCCCCCGCCCGCCCAGTTGTATCTAGCCGGAAACGAAACACGCAAATGCCAGATACAAACCGCCACATCGATTCATACTCGGCGATCAGCAACTTACCTCAAATGCAAAAGTCTCCCACCCCCATTGCCGTTAAATCCCGTTCTCAGACAACAAAAGCGCCATACTCGCCCACGCCGTTGCCGCAATCGAAATCCACTGCTCGTGACCGTAAGGGAATCCACTCTCAAAATACGGCTGAAACTTCATCGATCGGCTCCGCACTAACCACGATCCATCTTCAGCCTGTGTCGACAGCAAATAGCGCCTTCCCTTTTGAAACGCCTCGTCTTTGCTCGACAACACGCCAGCCTCGTGAAGCGCATACAACGCCTGTCCCGTCGCGTAGGCATCACTGGCAAATTCGCCACGCTGCGACC
>CAZZGS010000931.1:0-2271 GCA_964653845.1 uncultured Bryobacter sp. | reverse complement strand
ACCTCAGCGGTGCCAACCAGCTCCGTCATCTGATGGTCGAGCGTCGCGATGTCTCGGGCCGCGCCGATACCCGCGCCTCGGTCAGCTTCAGCGCACCCCGCACCGGGATCGCAAGCTGGCTCGCCGCCCCTGCTCCCATGCCTTCGCTAGACTACATCTCGCCAGAAGCCACCTTCGCCATGAGCGCCGTCACCAAAGACGCAAGTCAGATGGCCGAGGAATTCTTCGCCGCCATGGGTGGCCTCTCCGGCAACGTAAGCGAGCTCGAAAAGACTCTCGGCATCAACATCGTCAATGACCTTCTTGGCCCCATCGGTGGCGAAGTCACTTTCGCTGTCGACGGCGCGCTGCTTCCGGTTCCCACTTATGTAATGGCCACCGAAGTCTACGACGCCGCACGCCTCACCTCCACACTGCGCCGCGTGGCTGACGCCTTTAACCAGAAGGCCGCCGGCACCTCGATGGGTTCGGTCAAGTTCTCTGAGCAGACCGTAGGCGGTCGCACTTTCTACACCATCCAGCACGCCTCCCTGCCTGTCGAGCTGAACTTCACATACTCCGGCGGCTACATGGTCGCAGCCGCCAGCCGCGATACTATCCTCAAGGCCCTGCAGACTCGCAACAATCTGCTCAGCCTGCCCCGCAGCCGCCGTTTCATCGAACTCCTGCCCGCAGACGCCGAGGTCAACGCCTCTGCCGTCTTCTGGGTCAATATCGGCACCAGCCTCGAAGCAGTCGCCGGTTCACTCAAAGGTTCCCTCAGCGCAGACCAGAAGAAAGCAGTCGATCAGATCACTTCCAATTCCGGCCCCGTCCTGATCACTGCCTACGCCGGCCCCGATAGCATCACCGTCGCCTCCTCCAGTGGCTTCTTCGGCTTTGGCCTCGATAGCCTCCTCGCCGCAGGCAAGGGAACCCCCATCCTCCCGCAAATCCTCGCCAAAGTAGTCGGCGGAGCGGGTATCATAAACAAACAACAAAAGGTCCAATGAGCACTCCTCTCGACGCCGTCATCCAGCTAGACAATCTCTCCGTTCATCTCGGTTCGCGGCTCATCCTCAACAAGCTGCAAGTCGAACTCAAAGGCAGAACGATTGGCCTGCTGGGCCCCAATGGCGCGGGTAAGTCAACTCTCATCAACACGCTCCTCGGCTTCTACGCGCCGTCCTCCGGGACGGCGCGTGTTTTCGGTCACGACGTGCACAAAGAGACTCGCTACATCCGCTCCCTCATCGGCTACATGCCCGAAAACGATTCGTTCATTGCCGACATGAACGCTGTCACTTTTATCCGCATGATGGGTGAACTCTCCGGCCTCCCGCCAGAAACCGCCCTCGAGCGCGCCCACGAATGCCTCTTCTATGTCGGCCTCGGCGAAGCCCGCTACCGCAAACTCGGCACTTACTCCCTCGGCATGAAGCAGCTCGCCAAACTGGCTCAGGCAATCGTCCACGGCCCCAAGCTCGTCATCCTCGACGAGCCTACCAATGGCCTCGATCCCCCAGCCCGCCGCCGTATGCTCAAGATGATCCGCGAGATGCGCGACAACGCCGGCATGCGTATCGTCCTCTGCTCTCACCTCTTGCGTGACGTCGAAGACACCTGCGAAGAAGTCATCATCCTCAAGGACGGCGCAATCGTACACTACGCCGATCTCGAAGCCGAACGCAGTGCCAACAAACGTTTTGTCGAACTGGAAACCGTAGGCGACGACGAAGGCTTCGCCGCTGAAATGGAAGCCCTAGGAGCCACCTGTGCCATGGCCGGCAAAGGCCGCTGGAAGATGGTGCTCCCCGCTGAATTCAGCTTCCGCGAACTCTTCCGCGTCGCTACCGAAAAAGACCTCGAACTCCGCCGCCTCAATTTCCGTAAAGACACTTTGGAAGACATCTTCCTCAAAGCGATGACCCAATAATGGCCGTCTACAAACGAACCTATACAACCTACTCGGGGCCACTCACCCCACCGCGCACACGCTTTCTCGTGCTGCCGCGTTACTCCTACGAGCGGCTCTTCCAGAGCCGCTTCCTCACCGGCTTCCTCGTCGCCTGCTTCTTCTTCCCGCTCGGCTGCGCTGGCTACCTCTACCTGGTGAACAACCTTTCAGTTTTCTCCAGCATGGGCTTCCCCGTACCGGACGTCTTCAAGATCGACTCTAGCTTTTTCCGCGTCTTCATGAACTTCCAGGGTGCCCTCGCCTACATCCTCACAGCGCTCATCGGCCCTAGCCTCATCGCACCAGATCTCGCCAACAACGCCCTCCCTACATAC
>CAZZGS010000930.1:0-2272 GCA_964653845.1 uncultured Bryobacter sp. | reverse complement strand
ATAGAGATCCTCCTCAAGGGATCGGAGACCCCACTGCCTCACGGAGCCTCGGCGACCGACCCCGACGGAACGGAGCGGCACGAAGTCCGCATCTGCTGGCCGAAGCCCGGGGCAGGGCGCACCTACCGCGAGATGGCCTTCGCCTCGGGCGCGCACATCCCCGATGTCCCGCTCCCGGTCGAAATCGCCGACGCAATCAAAGGCTACGGCGCGGACGCGCCCCCGGTCTTCTTCGGCCACTACGCGCTCAAGGGCCTACCGCACGGCCTAATCACCCCGAATGTCGCCTGCCTCGACGCCGGGTGCGGCAAAGGCGGGCCGCTCACCGCCTACCGCTGGAACGGCGAGCGCACGCTCCACGCCGCCAACTTCATCTCAAGCTAAACAAAGGAAAAAATATGAAAAACAACCTCATCCCAGAAATCGAAGCCATCACATTCATGGCCGGTAAACGTTCGGTCGCATTCCGCCCTCCAAATCTGACCGGAGCAGCCCTCAAAGACTTGATCCGAGCGATGCCAGGAAAATTCCTTCTGCTCGGGGTCGTGTATGTGGAAGACATCTACGAAACGCGCTTTGGCGATGGCTTCTACAGTTACGCTGAACGCGCGTTCTTCTCTATTGAAGCTGCTGAGAAATGTGCGGCATGGCTCACCGCGGAAACAACCAAGGAGCCCCACCACCCCGGTTACCGCGGCAGGGTCAGGCTAGAGAAGGTTGAGATGGACGGTGACGGAAACCTTCTCGACGTGCACGAAAACTCCCTGCTTGCCCGCCTCAACGGCAACGACGGCAGCTGGGTCTTGACGGTTGATACTTACATGGGAAAGGAGGGGGTGGAACCTGATTTCGGCGACGTTACGCCAACCGTCGAGGCGATCACCAGTGTGAATCCCGCCCTCTCATTGCAGCTCACCGATCCTGTGACAGGGTCGGTGCGCAGCGTCGAATTGGTCCCTGACTGCACATTGTGTGGAATGCTCAACGAACTCGTTGATGAGGGCCTGGCCTCTCCCCTTCGTGCTGCACTCGCAGCCCTGCCGCCCGACTTGCCGGGGCCCGCGCGGAATCTCTCTTCGTTCGTCCTTTTGCTTCTGGACTGTAATACGGGTGCCTACACAGAAGCGGCGGACCGAGGGCTGGCGATGAATGCGGCCGGCATCATGCCCAAAGCGGGTCAGCTCCATGTCGCACTCGCACTGAATTACGCCGGTAGGCCAGACGAAGCCTACGATATTCTTGCCAAGGCTGATCGTCCAAAGGGCGACTATCAGCTGGCCTGCTGCGCGAGCCGCATCGCCAACTACGAGGTCGCCCTCGGTCACTTAATCCGCGCGGTCGAAATCGATCCGGCTGTCTCGGTGAGTCGCATTCCCATCGACGTGGACTTCGCCCCGATGTGGGAGCATTTCATCAACGGTGCCGCAACCATCGGCGAATGTGTCATGCTGCATTCGCCGCTGCTGGATGTGTGTTGGGCTGAGATCGCCGGCTTCGACAAACCGTGTTCCTACCTCGATCACTTCGATTACGCACGACTGCCCGCACGACTCCGTCCCGCTGTAAAAGCGAATGTCGGGCTATTTGTTTATCGCGCACGTGTGGCCGGCGACCCACGCTACGACGTCAATCTCGCTAGCGAGCTGGCTGAGTTTCTCGCGCGTGACGCGGCAGAACGCTTGGCTACTTCGCAAGCCGCCGTTAGCGCCGCTGCGATCCCACTGAAAATGCTGCTGGCTGCAAATGCGTTGGCGGAGAGTGGCGACATTATGCACGCGCGTTGGGGGCTACTCCACTTGGCGAAGGACTATCCTAAAACGGTTTTAGATTTCGGCTCCTTCTGCAAAAATCTACAGCTCCGATTCGTCGCAACCGAGTTGGCGGCAGTTGAAGCGGCGCGGCCGGGATTCATCGCCGACTTCGGGAGCGCGTTTCTCAGTCGCGACGGGGCCGCGATGCTCGAAATCCTGAAGACCCTTCCCGGGCGCGTTCAATGCCTCGGGACGATCCAGATGGGCCACGGGCATTACGCCTGCGCGATTGGCGACAATGAGGGCGCGGTCGCGGCTTACCTCGCCGCCGCACATTGCTGGCCGAATGACCCGGCGCCGTTCCACAATGCCGCGCAGGCGCTCGCAGAACTGGGAAGATGGGAGGAAGCCGCCGCAGTTATTACGGGTGCCCCGGCTGCGTTTCATGAAATCGAGCAAGGACGGAAACTGGCGCGCGCGGTTGAGGCCCAGAGTTTTAAATCGGGTCCCGTGGCCAAAGT
>CAZZGS010000929.1:0-2277 GCA_964653845.1 uncultured Bryobacter sp. | reverse complement strand
GGGGCGGTCGCGGAAGGGCTCCATACGGGTCATCTGCAGGAGGCGGGTCTTTAGGTCTGCTCGCACCTGACCGGTAATACCGAAGAGATCGGCGTAGAAATCCATGTTTTCCTCTACGCTCAGGTCTCCGTATAGACCGAATTTCTGGGCCATGTAGCCGATGGCGTCTTTGACCTGATCGAGGTGTTTGGCAACCTCGAAGCCCGCTACCACTGCGTCGCCCTTGTCGGGGTCTACCAAGCCGCAGAGCATACGCAGGGTAGTGGTTTTGCCTGCGCCGTCAGGGCCGACCAAGCCAAAAACTTCGCCTGACTTCACTTCGAAACTGAGATCCCGCACGGCCTCGATTGCGCCGAAGCGTCGCGAGAGCGATCGGGCCTGTACTGCGATATTCATCTAGTTCAACCGGATCTCGGCGTCGACGGGCATGTTCAGTTTGAGTTCGCGTTTCGAGTTGTCGATCTCCACCTTAATGCGGTAAACGAGCTTCACCCGCTCTTCGCTGGTTTGGATCTGTTTGGGTGTAAACTCGGCTTCGCTGGCGATAAAGCTGATCTTGCCGTTGTAGGTCTTGTCGGGATAAGAATCAGAGCGCACCGTGACAGGCATGCCGAGCTGGATGCGACCGAGTTTGTTCTGCGGTACATAGCCTCGCAACCAGGGTTTATCAATCTCTCCTATTGTCAGGACAGGCGTGCCTGCGGCGAGGACCTCGCCTGGGTCTGCACTCTTGACGAGGACTACGCCGTCGACAGGCGACACCACCCGAGTGTCGTCAAGCTGAGAATCGATGACGCTAACTCCGGCTTTACTGCGGGCGACATCGGCACGACGGGCATCGAGATCTTCTTCTTTGCGGTGGATGTCGAGGCGCTGGGCTTCTGTAAGCTTGAGCGCGGCTTCGGCGCGGGCGACATTGGCCCGGGCGGATTCGATGTCGGTCTTGCGGGGGCCTTCGATGATTAATGCGAGGCGCTGCTCGGCGCTTTGAACCTGAGCTGTAGTTGAATCGAAGCGAGCTTTGAACTGATCGAATTGAGACTGGCTGATGTCTTCCTGGGCGATTAGTTTTTGGGCGCGGTCGTATTCGCGGTGGGCTTGGTCATGGATCACTTTGAGGTCGTTGACTTGAGCGCGGGCCTGGGCGACTTCTTGCGGGCGGGCACCGTCGAGAAGCTCTTGCAGCTTGGCCTTGGCCTGGCGCAGTTCTGCCTGACGCAGGTTGAGTTCACTCGCGAGCGTCGTCTGTTGATACTGAATGGCAGTGAGGAGCTGTTGGAGGTTGGACTGGGCTACGTCGATGGTTGAACTGTCGCGAGTGCGCATACGGTTTATCTGTTCGCGATCGAGACTGGCGAGGAGTTGGCCAAGCTTGACGTTTGAGCCTTCGTCGACGGTGAGTTCCAGCAGCTTACCGGCAGTCTTGAATGCGATGTCGATCTTGCGGAATTCAATATTACCGCTGAGGTGAAGGACGTTGTCGTCTACAACGCGGGCGCGGCTCCAGGCGAAATAGCCGCCGACGGCTATGACAATGAGAAAAATTGGGAGCAGTTTTTTCATTACTGAACCATCCCTTTCACTGCTTGTTCCATCGACCCGGTTGCAGCAGCGACGTCGATCCGGGCGAGGTTAAAGAGGTAGAGCGCAGCGAGGTTGTTGTCGCGAGCGCGGGCGAGGCGGGTTTGGGCGTCGGTAAGCTCAACACTGTTAGCTACTCCGGCCTCGGTGCGGCGTTGGGCCTGAGCAAGCTCGTTTTCGGCAAGTTCGAGGCCGAGTTTGGCAGTTTCGATTTGCGCGCGTGCACTTTTGAGAGTGTTAAGCGAGGTGCGGACTTCAAGCTCGATTTGCTTCTTGAGGTCGTCGGCGCGGAGACGTTCCTGCCGCAACAGGATGCCGCTTTCAGAGCGACGGGCTTCACGGCGGCCACCGTCGAATATCGGTATCCGGACGCCAACGCCAATGCTTCTAGTGGGGACTAGACTTGTGCCGTCGCCGATGGTGCCGTAATCACCGCTAGCTGCCAGGCTGGGCAAACGCTCGGAGCTGATGCTCTTGAGGCTGAGCTGGGCTGAGGACTGGCGCTTCTGTTGGGCTTCGAGGTCTGGGCGCTGAGACAGAGCTGTTTCGAAAGCCTGTTCGACAGTGGGGATGGGGGCGCTGCCGTCGTTCATGAGGCTGGTGAGCTCGACGGCCTGCCCAAGGTCAATACCGATGACGCGTTTGAGATCGAGGTTGGACTTCTCAAGGTCGTTCTCGGCTACCAGCATTCTTTGC
>CAZZGS010000928.1:0-2282 GCA_964653845.1 uncultured Bryobacter sp. | reverse complement strand
AGCCTTTGCTATCTGCTTTGTGCACCGTGTCTGCTGGTCTTCCTGACCGGGGGCGGCATGTTGGTGGTGGGTTTTGGGGTGGTATTGTTTTCGTTCTTGCGATCGGTGGCCGGATCGAACGAGACGGCGGCATTGTGTGACCTGATTGATGCGCGGGACAGGGCTACGGCGCAGAGCCTGATGAATACGTTGAACACGCTGGCGGGCGGGGCAGGCGTCTTTGTCGCCGGGTATCTGAAGGCAGACTGGGGCTTGAGCGGAGTTTTTGCAGGCGTTGGTGTTTTGGTGGTGATGGCGGCTGGCCTCGTGTGGCTGTGCGGTCGAGAGGTCGAGGTCACTGGGGATCGGTAAGGAGTTGGGACTCTGAGCTGAAGCGGCGGTAATTGAAGTAGCGGAGTTCGTTTGAGAAATCATTGCCGGCTTCGGTGAGGTAGCGGGAGAGGGTCCAGATGCCTTCGGGGAGGCGCTGCAGCTCAATAGTGGTCTTTGCCCCGGCACGGAGTTTACCCTGGTTGACGATGTTGTTTGAATAGGGGTAACTGATGCGGCCGATGGCGAGTTGGTGGAGGAGCCATTCGACGTCGCGGATGACGGTGATTTCGGCGCGGGTCCAGTGAAGGTCTGCCTCGTCGATCCAGAGTTTGTAGCGGAAAGAATTGAGCAGGTAAGCCCTGACGCCTGCGGCTGGCTTCGTTTCGATCAAGTGCGTAGGGCGGCCATTGATCGTCTCCTGGCCCAGATACGTAGCGATATGCACTTTGGGAAGAAGCTCAAGGAACTGGCGCTCGCTGCGCCAGTTATAACCGGGGCCTGGCTTTTCGAGATGACTGGCCAGACGCTGTCGTTCGGCCGCAAGTTCCTGGCCACTGAGTGGTTTACCACCGGACTCGGTGCGACGCCAGTACATGGCTCCTGAGACCAGGTTGATCTCATAAGATTGCTGGCGGGTGAGTTTGCCTTTGAAGAAGGAGCGTTCTTCGGAATTCCAGACGTAGCCCCGGAGTTTATCGAGATTGGTCTGGTCGATAGTGACGGATTGATCCAGGATGACGTAAGGGTCGGGTTTGGGCTGTTGGGCCGCGAGGAGGAGGAGAGCGTTGCGGCGGGTCATTTGGAGTCTGTGAGGAGTTGGGATTCTGAAGTGAACTTGCGGAACTTCGAGAAGGTGAGGGTTGAAAGGAATCCAGGCCGTTCGATGCGGTAGCTTTTGGGAGCCCAGACGCCATCTTCGAGATGCTGGGTGCGGAAGGTGAGGGTGGTGCCGGCCGGGATATCGCCCCGGTTAACGAGGCCGGGTGAATAGGGGAGCGAGAGCCGGCCGATCAGAAGCTGGCTGAGGTTGAATTGGGTTCGTTTGTAGAGATCGCAGACGGCTTCGATCCAGTGGCCGGAGTCGCGATCGATGGTGAGGCGGCAGTGGGCGGAGGTGAGGAAGGCAAGGGACTGTGGCGCATTGGTCGGGGATTTCGATTCGATCACCCAGGCAGGACGGCGGTCGATTGTCTTTTCGCCTTTGAATCGGAACGAGTGCGTGTCGAGATAAAGCTGGAGGAAGTCGCGTTCTTTCCTCCAAGGGGCCTGGGCATTTGAGGATTGGGGTTGGGATAGATGAGTTCGAAGGCGAGTTTGTTCGAGGGCTGCATCGGCGGGAGAAAGAGGCAAGTCATTGTGTGTGAGCTTGCGGAAGTACATGCCTGGGCCGACGAGGTTGATTTCGTAGGACTGGGATTCGCGCATTTGACGGGCGGCCAGAGAGAGGTCATGGACCTCAAAGACATAGCGTCGAAGCTGCTCGAAATTCTCCTCGTCGTGAGTGATGGATCGCGCAAGGAGGGATTGCCAGTCTGGGGTGGCGGCGCGGAGAGTTGCGGTGGCAAGGAGGGCGCGTCGCGTCATATGCTTTCATTATGATTATGGCGGAGAAGAAGTTGGGCGATTTGCAGGGGATCGGCAAGAGCATGTTGAAGGACTTCGAATTGCTGGGTGTGAAGAGCGTAGCTGATCTTGCACGCAAGAATGGGGACAGTCTTTATCGGATGCTCGAGAAGAAGACCGGATCGCGGCAAGACCCCTGCGTGCTGGATGTGTTTCGGTGTGCAGTAGCGCAGGCCGGGGACGGGCAATTGCCGAGTGAGCAGTGTAACTGGTGGTGGTGGAGCCGGGAGCGGCTGGCCGGACGCCTTACGGCAGCCCATCCGAAGGGTAGTTGACGGATAAGCTGCCGGGGGGCACACGTCGGGCGTCGGTTGTTTTAGCGTAACTAGCAGGATGTCAAAGATCTG
>CAZZGS010000927.1:0-2283 GCA_964653845.1 uncultured Bryobacter sp. | reverse complement strand
AACTCAAATTGGAGAATGAACCATGCGAAAGACCTTAACCCAGGTGTTGGTTGTAGTCGCTATCACTGCCGTTGGATTGATTGCAGCCGATATCAGGCTTGGAAACTGGAAATATGACGCCAAGAAGTCGAAGACGACTGCCAGTAACCCGATCAAGAGCCAGATCGATTTGCGGGAAGCACTGCCTGATGGGCGAGTGCAGATTACACGAAGTGGATCGTTTGCCGATGGAGCGGCTTTCAAGTATGTTTTTGCCTACAAGTACGATGGCAAGGAGTACAAGGTGAAGGGGGCTCCGTTTACCGCGATTGCCGTGAAGCGGATTGATAACAATACGACGAGCTATGAGGCGAGCGTTGAGGCCACCAAGGGTGGGAGCAAATACAACATGCGTGGGCAGACGGTTGTCTCGCGCGACGCGCAGACGCTGACGCAGACTTCTCGTGGTACCGATGCTGCGGGGAAGACGGTGGAGAGTACTTCAGTGTTTATTCGGCAGTAGGTCTGCCTAGCGGATGAACTGATTGAGGAAGTCAGCACCGAGGCCGCAGGCGATGTAGTGCTTGCGGCACATCTCGAGCTTGGTGAAGACGTCTTCGTAGGCTGTGACAGCGCCTTTTTCGTCGACGTAGATCATCGCACCGGTGATGTGGAAGAGAGTGATCATTTGCGGGACGTCTTCGGGCACGGTGAGGGTGTGGGTTTCGCCGGGGGGTTCGAAGACGTAACTGCCTGCGGTGGCGGTCCAGTCGTGCTCGAGGTACTTCCATTTGCCTTCGATCACGTAGCCATGAACAGGGGCGGGGTGACGGTGGCGGCTTAAGATTCCAGACTTACGCACGCGCAAGAGGTTGACCCAGTAGCCTTGTCTTGTGGAGAGGCAGAGAGGGCGGAACCAGACGTTTTCGGCTTGCGGGACCCAGACTCGCTCGTCGTCGGGGAGGACACCGTTGACTACGATGTCTTTGGCCATTTCGATTGGATTGAACACTTAACTTACGCTATCAGGTATCCGCCGTCGACGGGGAGGATGGCACCGGTAATAAAAGCGGCGGCAGGGGAGGCGAGGAAGAGGGCGGGGCCTGAGATGTCTTCTGGTTGGCCCCAACGGCGCATGGGTGTGCGGAGACGGATGGCTTCGCTTTTGGCGGATTCTTCGCGGAGGGCTGATGTTAGAGGAGTTTCGATCCAGCCGGGGGCGAGGGCGTTGACGCGGATGTCGTCCGGTGCCCAGGCGATGGCGAGGCTCTTGGTGAGTTGGGCGAGGCCGCCTTTACTTGCGCTGTAGGCTGGGGCGGGGCCAGAGCCGAAGAAGCTGAGCATTGAGGCGATGTTGATGACAGAGCCTTTGGAGGCTTTGAGGAATGGGTGGCAGGCGGAACACATGCGCATGGCGCCGTTGAGGTTGATGTCAATGACCTGGGCGAAGACTTCGGGGGAGTGTTCTTCGAAGCGGCGGATGACACCGGCGGCGTTGACGAGGACATCGATTGGTTTGATGTTCGCGAGTGCCTGTTGGATCGTGTCTGTTGATGTGATGTCGAGGCCGGTTTCGAGGCCTAAGGCGTGGACGGTTGCCCCGCTGGCAGCGAAGGCTTGAGCTATGGCAGCGCCGATGCCGCTGGTGCCGCCGGAGATGAGGACGGACTTTCCTTCGAAGCTGTACATGCTGGCCTAAAGGTCGGTGAGATGATCGATGCGGCCGGTGGAGTCGCCGAACTTGTCTTCCTTGACGCCGACAGTGTCGAGCATGTTGAGATAGAGGTTGGTCATGGGCGTGCCCTTGCGATAGCGGATGTGACGGCCGCCTTTGATCTGACCTGCTCCGTGGCCTGCAATGACTGTGGGTAGGTTGAAGTGTTCGTGCTTGTTGCTGTCGGAGAGGCTGCTGCCGTAGAGAACCATCGAGTTGTCGAGGAGAGTGCCGTCGCCGTCTTTGGTCTGCTTGAGCTTGGCGAGGAAGCTGCTGAACATCTCGACATGGTGTTGGTCGATCTTTTGGAGGCGTTCGATCTTGGCCGGGTCGTTGAAGTGATGGGAGAGGCCGTGGTGGGCGTCGGGGACGCCGATGGAACGGTAGGTGCGGTTGCCGCCTTCGCGACCGATCATGAGAGTGATGACACGGGTGATGTCGGCCTGGAAGGCGATGGTCATCAGGTCGAACATGAGCTTGATGTGTTCTTCAAAAGTTGGGGGCACGCCGGGGGGCTGATCGATCGAAGGGATGGGAGCGCCGGTGGCGGCACGCTCTTCGGCCTTCTGGATGCGGCGTCCGATCTCACG
>CAZZGS010000926.1:0-2285 GCA_964653845.1 uncultured Bryobacter sp. | reverse complement strand
ATGATGGCTTGGGCTGAAGCGTTGGGCACATTGAGGGAAGCTAAGACAAAGTGCGGCCTGATTAGCGAGTTGGCTGGGGTCGGGGTCAAATCAGACGCACAGACCGAATTCGTCGAAATGCTCGAACAGCTAGCTGTGTCAGCGAGCCGTACAGCCTGAGAGCCGAGTTTTACCGTGAAGACACAAGGCGCTGTGAAGACGGCCGGAAATCGAATGAGTGTGCGAAAGAGTCCAATCCGAACCTGGGCTAAATCCCGTTCCACGAATCGCCCTAAGTTCATTCAACCGAGGCGGAAGCAATCCAAGTGGGTGGGCGGCGTTTCGCGACGAAGACGGACAAGTTTGGGATCTCGGTGCGACTCGATGACGGGGTACCAATCGGATCGCTCATCCTCGGACCAGGGTGTAAAACTTATAACGTCAGGCGACTTTCAACTCGCCCCGATTTCGCTGCGCTGCCAAAGCTTTCCATGAACAAGCCTCGGTCATTCGATTTATGCGTGCGCACTATCCGGACACCAAGTTCTTCTTCATTCTCGCGGTTTCATTTCTGATGATTGCCATCGCGGGTCCTTCTTTTGCACAGACCAGCAGCTACGAGCGGAAGGCGCGTATCTCTCACCTGCAGTCGCTCATCAAGACGCTGCAATTCGACATCCAGAATGCGCAAGAGAAGGAACTTCCGGCCGCAGAATACGATATTGAATACAACCAAAAGAGTTTCCCGAACCTTGTTCAAGGTGCACGTGACCGGCTTAGACAATTGCAGAACCGAGTCGTCCTCAAACGGCAGCAGCTTGCGCAGGCTGAGTCTGAGCTGAGAAACCTTCTCGCCCTCGACCGCGACGCCGAACAGCAGGATGCTCTACGTCGCCAAGCCGAATCTCAGAGACAAGCGATTGTGGTACAGCAAAACGCCGAGCGGCAGCGTCAGATCAGCAGTGATCAGGCCCGTCAGACGTTTACCCGAGGACAGGAGCAGCAGCAACAACAGCGCGCATCTACCCGAGCGGCTATCGCTCAGGGAGCGGCTGGAATAATTCAATCGATTTTCGCTGAGACTCTGCGGACAGAGGACGACGATGACGACACCACGTCAGGCCCCTCGCCTGCCGAAGAGCGTCTCTTGGCCGAAGAAGCTGCACTGCGACGTGCCAACGCAGCAGACGCCGCTCGCGATGCCGCGATCGCTCGGCAGATCGAAGCCGAGCATGCCGCAATTGAAGAGCAGAATCAGTTGCGGGCGGCTCGGAAGGAGTTTGCGGGTTATTTGGGAAACTCTAAGGGCCCTGAGACGGAAATTAGAGGCGGCGACGCGACGAGGCTCTCCTCCTTTTTTGGAGCAACGGCACCGTCAACTCCAACGATCCAGAACGTCTCCGAAACCCTCCAATTTGCTCAGCAAGTCGCCAACGGCACGGTCGCCAGTTTGATCGACGAGTGGGTGGCTGAGGCGAAATCCGGCGACTTCAAAAATGAACAAGGGTTCTTCGTATCCGCCCTTTCACGGCCGGTCCTCGGCCTGGTGGATGAATTGGAGCAAAGCGCTACTTCATGGATGCAGCAGCGCGTGGCCACGAAACACGACGAGACTCTGCTCGCAGGCCGCATCGTACTGGGTGAAATGAAGGCTGTGATCCTGCACGAGACCGACGCCATGGAAGCCGTTTTTGACGACGTACTCAGTCGCATATCCGACTTTAAGGACAAATGAACTTTGATTATCGCCGGTTATTTTCCCCGTTCTTTTATTGGTCTGTGCAGCTCCGCACCGCTTGCGGCTTCGTTTGCGTCATGGCGATGGCGTTCCCGGCTTCCGTGCGAGTTCACGGTGCCGATGCTCCTGTCCCGGCGGATACCGTGCCCCCTGCATTTGCGAGTGAACTGTCAAAGGCGGCGTCTTCCTACAGGATGGGGCAGCTTACCGATGCATTGACCGCGGCGCAGAATGCTGGTCGGCTCGACCCGACCCGGTACGAAGCGCCTGCATTGGCCGCCGTGATCTTTCAGGCTGCTGGTCGATTGGATGAGGCGCGACTATCGATAGCAAACGCGCTGAAACTCGCGCCGCCAGATCGGATGGCAAAATTGCAGGACCTTGAACGTTCGATTAACGGCCCGACCGCAGGCACCAAAACCGAACCTTCGCCGGAGGCAACGCCATCCGCAAATTCGGCTGACCCAATCAGTGCCGACCAGCGCCGCCGCTTCAACGTTCTTATGCTCGTGATCGAGGACGCTGACAAAGCGACTGACGTTGCGACTCGGCATAAATTCTTGGGGGA
>CAZZGS010000925.1:0-2286 GCA_964653845.1 uncultured Bryobacter sp. | reverse complement strand
GCAAAAGGCTCCTGTCCCGAGGCTACCGCCAGGGCCAGAACTACCGTCCCGATCAACAAAAAGCTTTGACGCACTCTCATTATTGTAGTATTCTGCCGCTCAGAAGCCCATATTCCATGGAGCAAGTTTGAGCAACACCCTAGCAACCCTTTCCCCCGAACTTTTGGCCGCTTGTCGTGCCGCTGAGTCTAAAAAAGCACTCAATTTGAAGGTCCTCGATATTGAGGAAATATCCGGTTTTACTGACTATTTTCTCATTTGTTCGGGTACCAACCCCCGTCAGAACCACGCGATCAGTGACGAGATCGGCGGACAGCTCGCCCTGTTGGGTTACAAGCCCATCTCGACAGAGGGCTACGAGTCCGCCAACTGGATTCTCATGGATTACGGAGATTTCGTGATTCATATTTTCAGTGAAGAATCTCGCGGCTTTTACGATCTCGAGCGTCTCTGGGGAATGGCACCCAGCATCCCGATTCCGGCCGAAGTCGCAACAGCCGTTTAGGCGATTTTTCCTCCACGCCCCCTGACTTCTTCAAAAAAGCGGTCCCGGGCGTCAACATTCAACTCTTTCACGGCATTCGCAATCACCCGAACGCGGATGCCGCGATCCAACAAACCCCGCACCGCATTGAGCACACAGATCTCCGTGACTACCCCGTAAACTACCGCCTCTTCCACGCCCTCCACCCTCAAAATCTGAGCCATTTCCGGGTTCGTAAAGCAATCCACACTCTGCTTCCCCACCACCCGCATCTCTCGCACAATCGTCTGTTCTGCCTTGCGCTGCCCCAAACTTCCCACCACACAATGATGCGGCCAACTCTGAAACTCCACATCGTTTTCACTATGCGCATCCATCGTTGCGATCAACAAATGCCCCGCCGCCACCGCCTCGCGATTCAACTCGCCAACACGAGATAGGATCGCCTCCGCCCCCGGCACGTAAAGCGCTCCGGCCGGCACAACAAAGTCGAGTTGCGTATCGACATCAATGTAAGCGGTTCTCATTCCTACCTAATGAGACGCCGCAAGGGCGCTCAGCGATGCGCTAAGTTCCACTTGCCGGCCGGCCCTCCCGTAATCCGCGATCTGTTGACGCGCATATTCCTGGATCCGGCGGATATTCTTCTCATCGACAATCGCCTCGCCACCCACCACCACCTGCTTCAGCAACCGCTCGGCCCCTTCGGGCACCGCTTCAGTCTGCAATCCAACAACATCGCGGCCTGCAAACCGGAATACCTGCTTCGCCCCAGGCAGCGTGCGCTTCCCCTCGCTGTGCTTGGATGCATAACGGGTCACCCCTCCAGCCTCCAACTCCACCAGCTTATAAACAGCGGACAGTGCCGGCGCATCAAAACTCGTGGCCAAACTCGTCCCTACCCCAAACACATCAATCGGCGCACCCTGCTCCACCAGCACGGCAATCGTATTCTCGTCCAGATCATTCGTCGCCATGATCTTCGCTTCGGTCATCCCGGCCGCATCTAGAATCCCGCGCACTTCACGCGACAAACCAAGCAAATCCCCGCTATCGAGGCGCACTCCCCACAAAGGCTGCCCCATCGCCGCCGCCGCCCTTGCACCCTCCACCGTGTCATAAGTATCGATCAACTGCACCGTCCGCTCCCCCAGCAAATCCTGCAAGCGCCGAAACGCTTCCACTTCGCTCTCAAAGCTCAACACCCAGCTGTGCGCCGCCGTCCCAAACACAGGCACGGCAAACTGCATCCCGGCTTGAACATTACTAGTCCCCACACAACCAGCCAAAAACGCCGCCCGCCCGGCCAGACAACCAGCCTCCGGCGCATGAGCCCTACGGCACCCAAACTCCACCACATCCCGCCCAGCCGCCGCCTTCAAAATCCGCGCCGCCTTACTCGCAATCACAGTCTGAAAACCAATCGTTGCCAGTAGATAGGTCTCCGGAATCTGCGCTTCGATCAACGGCGCACGCAGCGTAAGCATTGGCTCCCCCGCAAACATCACAGTGCCTTCCGGCACCGCACTAACATCCCCCGTAAATCGAAACGCCGCCAGATAATCCCAAAACCCGGCCGGTGCCTTCTCAAACTGTGGCAGGCCCTTCAAATAGGCAATCTCGCGATCGAGAAACTTTAACCCCGTCAGATATTCAATCGCCTGCGATAACCCGCAAACCACCAGAAAATCCCGATTCGGCGGCAGCCTGCGAACAAAGAGTTCAAAGGTCGCCGTCTCGCCCGTCTTGCCCGCCATCCAGTAGCCGGCTGACATCGTAAGTTGGTAAAGGTCTGTGTAGAG
>CAZZGS010000924.1:0-2290 GCA_964653845.1 uncultured Bryobacter sp. | reverse complement strand
CGAGGTCGCACGCCGCCTCGGCTTCCCCTGGTCGCTAGCAGTCTTGGCCACTCCACTCCCCGCCTTCTTCCGAGACTCCATCTACAAATGGATCGCCCGTAATCGCTACTCCTGGTTTGGCCGCACCGACACCTGTCGCATCCCCACCCCAGAACTTGCCGATCGTTTCCTCGATACCGGGAAACCCAAATAAAAATGGGCCTACCCTCTCGGGCAGGCCCCTCATCAATCGTCGCGCTTGTCTAGAAGAACATCTTCAGAGCAAACCGGATTTCACGTTCGCCTGTCGAATTAAGCACTTCCGTGTAGCCATTAAGCGCTCGTATCGTGCCATCCGCATTGCGAGTCAGGTTCGACGCGGTCGCACCAGGATTCGCAAAGCGAGATGTATTCGTGATGCCAAACGATTCAGCCCTGAACTGCAGCCGAAGCTTTTCTGTCAGCTGGAAGTTGCGGAACACACTGGCATCGAGTTGCCACGATCCCGGCCCACGCAGAATGTTGCGGCCCGTGTTGCCATAACGCACAGCCGTCACCGGTGCAAACGCATTCGGATCAAACCAGCTCTTGCCAGGGCCCACGCCCTTCAGCTTCTGCACATTGGCCAGTACCTGATCTGCGGTCTGCGTATTGCCAGGGGCATTCAGCGAGGTTCCTGCCGTGCCTACCGTAAACGGTGTCCCGCTCAAAACGCTCAACACGCCGTTGGTTTGCCAGCCGCCCAGCAGCCAGGCCCCAACGCCAGAGTTCAGCATCTTCTGTCCCTTGCCAAAAGGCAGATCGTAAACGGAATAAACCTGCAGATTGTGAGGACGGTCAAAACCTGCGAGCGCACGATTGCGGCCCCATAGCTCTGGAGAATTCCAGTTCAGACCCGAGTCGTTGTTGTCGTTGAAGTTGATCGCCTTCGACCATGTGTAGGACAACCCAAACAGACCATTGGCACCCAACTGCCGCTTCAACTGCGTTTGCAGCGAATTGTAGTTTGAAGTGCTGAATGGAGTGTAAAGGTTGATCGCGCCGATACGGCCCGGATACTTAATCGCCAAAGCACGGCCAGCGTTGCCGCTTCCGGGTACCAGCGCGGAATTGACTTGGATGATCGCCGTCTGGCGGATGGCACGTGTTCCCACATATCCAGCCTGCAGATTGAATCCTCCCCCAATTTCACGTTGAATCGTGAAGTTGAAGCTCTGGATGTAGCCGCGGTTAAACTTCTCAGGGAAGGTCGTTGTTCCGACTGCCAAAGGCAGGTCGATCACACCCTGATTCAGTGAAGGCCCAACCACTGTCGGGATGCCGGTTCGCAGAGTGCCGGCAGCCTGAAAGCTGGTCGCACCGCTAAACTGCGATGAAATCGTAGCCGGATAAGAATCGCGCATACGGCGGAATGAATCGGGGTCGATGCTGATCCCATATCCTGCGCGGAACACCGTCTTGTCATTCGCACGATAGGCAATGCCCAGACGCGGTGCAAGCTGTCCAAGGCCCACATCTACACCCGTATCGGTTGGCGTCGATCCGACACCACCCACCAACACCTTATCGGTCTTCTCGTCATAGCGTTCTCCGCCACGATGATCGCGAGTGGCAAACGGATACTTCTCATAACGCACCCCATAGTTCACGGTGAGCTTACGCGTTACCTGCCACTGGTCACGCGCATAGAATCCATAACCAGGCATTCTTACCGAAGCAGGGTTAATGTACTGCACGTCCTTGCCCAGGCCTTGCGCCTGTCCCAGAAGGAAGTCGGCAAAGCCGTTAAACGCATTGGAGGCCGCTGCACCAGTGGCATTGAGCGAGGTCAGACCACCAGTGAAGTTAAATCCACCACGAGGTCCAAAAGCCGCCTGCGGCTGAAAGTGGTTGATCGTGTAGTAGGTATAGTCTCCGCCAAACCGGAACGAATGCGACCCGCGCACCCAGCTCAGGTTAGCCGTTGCGCTGTACTGGTTGTCGCGGAACAAAAAAGGATTCGAGACGTTCGGATTTCCGATCGCCGAAAAGCCGCTGATGTTGAAGCGCGGATAACCACCCTGCAAACGATCGGTTCCATTTGTGCCGGGAATCTTCAAATCGTCCAGCCCGTAATTCCTGTCGATGTCGATGTTCTCGGCAGAGATCCTTTGACGGGTAAAGCCAATGTTGCCGTCAAAGAGAATGCGGGGCGAGATGGTGTAGGTTCCACCGATTGCCGCCGTCTGAATCAGGCCCGGTGCTCTTCCCGGTTGTCCGCCGGTAAAGTGCATCGCCAAGCGCCTTGTCAAGCGAAGGTGGGTCGAACAAA
>CAZZGS010000923.1:0-2293 GCA_964653845.1 uncultured Bryobacter sp. | reverse complement strand
ATGATGATCGACATCGGTTAGGAATCGTGATCGACATGGCCAGGAATCCGCACGCTAATCCATTGATTTGAAATTTGTTAGGTATAGGTATGAGAGTGCAGAAATTTAATGTTGATTGAATTTGGCCCCTTCCGCATTGACAAAAGCCTTGGGAAGCTGAGCAAGGGTGGCACACCTATCAGGTTGGGAGGCATGCCGCTGAAGATCCTTCTATATTTGTTGGAGCGACCCGGCGAGGCCGTCAGTCGCGGGGAGCTGAAGAAACTTTTGTGGAACGACGCCGCTTATGGGGATTTCGAGCAGGGTCTTAGTTCTGCAGTGAATGTCGTACGAAGGACCTTGAATGACTCAGCCGACCAGCCTCGATACATCGAAACGATTCCAGGTCAGGGATACCGACTCATTGCACCTCTTCGCTCGATTGGGCCTGCTAAACATGATGCGGTCGAAAGTTCAGGTGATATTCGTCTGGCTCGAACTGGATGGAGGTTTGTTGACCAAACATGGCGATGGGGGATCGCAGGCGCGCTGCTATTAGGCGCACTCGGCGCTGGAGGATTCTGGAAATTTCAATCAAAAGCACAAGGGTTGGTCGAGGGTTCCCGACCATCGGTGAATCAAGAGGCAAACGATCAGTACAACTTGGCGATGAGCTTTCTTGCGTTCCAAAACGATATTCCGTTAGCGCGAAAGACTTTCCAGCGGGCTGTGCAACTCGATCCTCAATTCACCTCGGCCCGCCTACAACATGCGAACATGCAGATTCTCGAAATCTTCACCGGATACTCAAACGACGAAAGCGTGCTCTATCGAGTGGAGGAGCAGGTTCATCAGTTAGAAAAGGAATTGCCCTCTACCGATGGCTTGCTGCTTGGAATGCAATTCCAGCTTTCTCTTGCCCAAGGACGGCTAGACCGCATTTCAGCCGCGAAGATAGAAGACTGGTGGCGAGATGGCGGAAACGAAGGTCGAGGCCCTCCAGTATTTGTCATTATTTCGCGAATGCTAAAAGGGCAGGTCGAGGAGCCCATAGCGATTGCCCGCAAACGGCTCGTGGAGTATCCTATGTAGAATCCCACGCGAATGCTTCTTGGCGAGCTGCAGCGGACACAGGGCGATGCAAAGGGCGCTATCCAGACCCTGGAACGAGTGCTGCAGCAAGCCCCTAACCATATGGCGCCAGCGTGGTTTCTCACCATGGCCTATTTGGACCACGGCAGATCAGATCAAGCCCGGGCACTGTTGACTGGAATGCGACGTGAATTCGAGAAAAACTACTTATGGCGACATGCGTGGGCGATTCTTCTCGCGGTGGAGGGCAATCGCGAGGAAGCTCTGCAATTCATGGATGCGGAGACCCTCAAGTTCGCAAAGTTGACCTGGTCGGCAACGTCCACGACTGCTGATTTTTATGCCCTTCAGGGGGATCGAACGAAGGCAATCGAATGGCTGCAACTTGGCACCGCTCGGGGCGATGAATGCGTTGAGTACTTCGGTCGCAGCTTGCGGCTTCAAAGTCTGCGAGATGATCTGCGGTTCCAGTCTCTTCTCGCGTCTGTGCGAGCGCGCCGGAAATAGCTGCCTTCTTACACATAGGCGACGCTTGGTGGTGCACTGATTGGTCTGGCGGTAGTGCCCGACGTTCGCGCCGGTAAGACTTCGCCTTCCATTCGAATCTTCAGCAAAGTCGTCAGCCTAAACCTCCCTACCCAATCGGTCCATTTTTCGCAATGTTTTCGGCCATTGTCTTAGCAGTACCTTCCATGAGGCGGTTTCCTCTGTCAACTGAAAATGTCACTGCTGGTATGGCTTTTTTGCTCCTTCGCCTCCATCTAAGTTGCTTCTACACGAGACGCGGCGGCGGTCCAGGCCGCGCGGGGTCTGCGAGCCGTCGTCGCGTAAAGCAGGTCGTCAAAATGTCTATTGATCCAGGTCTAGTAGGCCGGGAATGGCCGGTAGAGATTACCAATCACCCAGCGCTTGTGGAGCAACACCGCCAACTTCCTGGCGTTGGATCCTCCGCGCTGGCAGAGCTTCAAGCCCCATTGCTTCAGCGCCGTGTCTTGACCATAGGTTCCCAGTAGACAGTGTGCACTTTGTACCAGTAATTTGCGTAAGTAGACGTCGCCAGCGTTGGTGATTCCCAATTGCGGATTTTGCCCACCACCTTGTTGCTGTCGATACCGCAGGCCGAGAAAGGCGCTCACCGCCCGGTTCTTTAAAAACCTGCCCGGGTCCGCAATTGTCAATACGAATGTCAAAGAGGTCAGAGTCCCACCTATCGGTACCGTCT
>CAZZGS010000922.1:0-2297 GCA_964653845.1 uncultured Bryobacter sp. | reverse complement strand
TTGCCTTCGAGCGCCTCACACAGGAACAGATCGAACACGAAGCCATCGTCAGGGCGCTCGAAGGCAAAGTGCTGCCTAAGCTCGAAGAGGCTCTCCGCACACACATCCTCCGCGCCCAGACCAGCCTAATGAGCGCCATCCAGGCGCGCGATGTGCAGCTCTCCGCGAACGAGCCCGCGAAAAACCAAAAACGCAAGCGGGTGTAGCACGCCCATAAAGGCAAACACCCAGTAGTAACCCGAATACTGCACCAACCATCCGGTCAGTGCCGTAAACAACAAACCACCAAGCCCATTGCCAAAGGCAAACATGCCGCTCACGCTACCCACCACCTGTGTCGGATAGAGGTCGTTGGTAACCGTTGCGAGATTCGTCTTCCAAACCATGTGCGCAAACGTCACCAGGCAAATCGCCGCAATGGCAATCGTGCTTGAAGGCGTTGTAGCAACCACCAGACTCACCGGCATCACCATAGCCGCTGGCAGCATCACTGCCTTGCGAGCCGCCAGCACATTCCAGCCACGAGCGATCAGCACGCCGCTCATCCAGCCGCCAAACATCGCCCCAAGATCTGCGCTTAAATACGGCATCCAAGCCACCAGAGCCATCTCCTGTAGCGTAAAGCCGCGCGCATCCACCAGATACTTCGGCAACCAGAAAAGATAAAACCACCACACCGGGTCGCTCAAGAATCGAGATCCAAACAACCCCCAGCTCTGCGGCAATTTCAAATACTCACGCCAAGCCCCAGGCTTTGCCGGCGCAACCACCACCGCCTCCAGTGGGCGATACAGCATCAACCACGGCACTATCCACAACACACCCAACAAGCCGCAAATCACAAATGCCCCACGCCAGCTCATCTGCACATAAAGCCAGGTCACTAGAAACGGCGCAATCATCGCCCCCACACTCGACCCCGCATTCAGCAAACCATTAGCCAGCGCCCGCTCTTCCTTGTGAAAACACTCGCTGATCGCCCTGAATCCGGCCATGAAATTCCCGGGCTCGCCCAGACCAAGCAAAAATCGAAAAGCCCCAAGACTAAACGCACTGGTAGCAAACCCATGCAGCGCATTCGCCACACTCCACCAGCCCATAAAAACAGCAAGGCTAACCCGGGCCCCCCAGCGATCCACCAGAAAGCCACTCCCGATATACATCCCCGTATAAGCCAACTGGAAAACGTTCAGGATATTGGCATAGCCCGTAGGCGACAACCCAAGCTCCTTGGTGATCACCGGCGCAAGTACGCTCAAGCACTGGCGATCGATGTAATTGATGATCACCGACAGAAACAGCAGCGCGGCAATCCACCAACGGCGTTCCATCTAGATTCTCTCGCGCAAATTCTTCAGCTCCGCCAGACTCACCGCATCGAGCGACGAAGTCGGATGACGAACGGTAGCCGAGGCAATCACACCCCGCGCCACCAGATTATGCTTCATGGCGCTAACGCCCATCCCCGGCTGCAACTCAAACCGCAACAGGGGCAGAATCCGCGTAAACACAGCCCATGCCGTGTCCTTGTCGCCTCGCTCAAGCGCATCCCAAATTTCAACCAATGGGCGAATACAATCACTCCCCGGCATCGTACCCCGGGCCCCGCGATCATATTCTTCGATAAAGAACTGAGCGTTCAACCCGCCAAACACCACCAGCGAATCGCCAGCCGCAGCAACCGTCTGCGTAATCTTCGGCGCTGTCGGCGGCGCCTCCACCTTGGCCAGCTTCACTTGCTCAATCTCGCGAGCCATTCTTGCCAACAAAGGCGGCGCCATCGTCACCTGCGTCAGCAGAGGCGCATCCTGCACCATGATCGGAATCCCAGCACCCTTGCTGATCTCCCCAAAGTAATGCATCAAACCCTCACCGTCGGTCTTCAGAAAGAACGGCGGCAGTACCATCAGCGCATCGGCACCCAGTCCAGCCAGCTGTTTCGACAACTCAACCGCACTGCGAGTTCCAGTAGCCCCACTCGAAGCCACCAGAGGCACACGCCCCCCAACATGCTTCGAAATTGCCTGCATCATCTCAACGCGTTCGCTTGCCTCCAGCGCATAACCTTCGCTCGCATTGCCAAAAAGCCCAAGCCCATGAGCCCCCTGCTCCAGCAGAAAATCGACAAGCCGCAATTGGCTCGCAACATCAAGAGAACCATCTTCATGAAAGGTTGTAACTAGGATCGGATAAACGCCAGACATCATAAGACCCAAAAGGATATCACGTGTATCCAGAAGCACTTGGCAGGCATCGTATGCTGTAGATGAGTGTGACCCGCCGCAACTTTGCCCTGA
>CAZZGS010000921.1:0-2299 GCA_964653845.1 uncultured Bryobacter sp. | reverse complement strand
GATCCGGTGGTGGCGGCGGCCGTGGCGGCCGCGGTGGCAATCAGTAACTCAATTTTCCTGAGATCAGGTGGTTAATTCTTCCTGCTCTCTCCCTCAAAACCCGCCGGTGGGCCCTCACTCCCCCGGCGGGATTTTTTTGTTTTGGAATAGGAACCGGGGCGCGGCAGGTCCTGCCATTCCGTGTGCACTCCCGTGCAACGCAGATGGACCGTGCCGGCCCCCGGGGACGGCGGAATCGAATAGGAGAAAAGTGTGTCTGGACCGCCAAATCCAGACACTTTCGATTCCGCCAAGCTTAAAAAAAGAAGTCGCCTGATCGCGCCAGGTTTTGTAATGCAAGGATCCACTATCCTGCATAAACCATGGCGGGACGCACCAAGCTAGTGCGCTTCAGGCGGCTTCTTCGGCATCGATCAAGGAAAAGGGGACGATACGTCTCGGTTTCCTTTGATCGAGCCTTGTCATGACCGGGAAGGGAATCACATTGGAGTTGTCGCGTCCACAAAGGAGGGCGACCGACTCCGGCGCGCGTTCCGGGTTCCCGGTCAAGGTCAGTGAACGGCCGATGGGCCGTCCGATGTAAATTTCAAGTGCCGCGACTACTTCGATTTCGAAGAGCGGAGCGAGGTGACCAAGGTCCTCACCACGGCGGAATATTTCGTTTAGTGCAACGCGCGTCTCACGACGGGCGTTCTCGAGTTGTTTCTCCTTCACTCTGGCTCCGATCAGCGGCACCCAGGCATGTATGATTCGCGATTCACGAGCCAGAATTTCCCGCAAGAGCATGCCGTTGCGTTCGATCTCGCTCACAAACCATGAGGCGTGTGAAGGATCGTAAAAGTCGGCCAGATCGTGCTTGCCGAGAATCCTCAACAGATTCGAAACTCGGGCCAGCGCATCCGGCATGTCCGATTTGAGGTTGCGCTCAATGGCCGCCGATGACCAGTCGTCCAGAAGATCATACGCATAGGCATCTTTTGCTTTCGGATGATAGGGCTTGCAGGCAAGGTAGGCCAGCAACTGGGCAGTCCTCGCTGTGTCGGCAAGATTCTCAGTATCGGCAAACCAATGCATCTGAAGCCAGCAACGCAGAGTCTTCTGCAATTGAAGTGAAACTCTGACGGCGCCCTTCATAAACCCAGCTTCGCCATCGGCAGGGACAGCCGTCCAGGCATCTTCGGCGTTGCCGTTATGCACTACCGACATCTCCACCTGGACCCGATTGGCCAGAACTGCCTGATCGAGGCCAGTCCGGTACTGGTGCAACAGCGGCGTGAGCACCGAGGTCAACGACAGCGCGTCAAGCGCAACAGAATGTTTGAACTGATCGAGATTCATCACGAACTGAAATTATCAAGCGAGGTGCCAAAAACGAACCACGCTACCCCTCGCCGGTCTCTTATCGAAGGCTCATAAGTTGTTGATCGTAAATGAGATAAAATTTTTTACAAAATATCGAGAATTCCTGTGAACGGTTTTTCTTAGCTTCCAGCGTCCAGATCTGAGCCCCCCGTATCGCAGCACGAAGAATTCAATTATGATTAAGACTTCATGGATCGATCGATGCTGGACCAATTTTGCGCAAGGGTGATTTTGATCGGGACTGTACTGGCACCGGGCGCCTGGGGGCAGGTCGATTATCTTCGCGATGTACAGCCAGTCCTGCGCCGCAATTGTTATGGTTGCCACGGGCCCTCAATGCAGCAAAGCGGTCTTCGCCTGGATGATGCGTCGTTTGCCCTCAAGGGTGGCTATAGTGGGCCCGCGATCGTGCCTGGCGATAGCGCCGCAAGCAGTCTGCTTAAAAGAGTAAATGCGGAGAAGGGCTTCCCCACCATGCCGCCTGGTGGCAAGCAATTGAAGCCTCAGGATATTGCCACACTTAAATCCTGGATCGACGCCGGTGCGGTCTTCCCATCCGGTCTCAAGACGGTGAGTGCGACCAGGCGTGTCGAGAGCAAGCATTGGGCCTTCCAGACCGTACAGCGGCCATCGCTTCCGGCCATTGCCGGCGGTCGCAACGAGATTGACAAGTTTGTTCTGGCTCGCCTTGAGAAGGAAAAAATCACAGCCTCGCCTGAGGCGGACAAACGCATCCTGCTGCGGCGTCTAAGTCTCGATATGACCGGCCTTCCGCCCACTGCTGAAGAGGTCGATAATTTCCTGGCCGATGCCAAGCCCGATGCCTACGAACGACAGGTGGAGCGCCCGCTTGCTTCGCCCCATTATGACGAAAAGTGGGCTCGTCATTGGCTCGATCAGGCTCGCTATGCCGACTCTGACGGTTACGACAAAGACT
>CAZZGS010000920.1:825-2301 GCA_964653845.1 uncultured Bryobacter sp. | reverse complement strand
GGGTATTGACGGCAGTAACCAAAGATGCGCTTGAGTTCTCTCATGGGAGAAAGAGAGTAACGCAAAGATGCGAACAGGCAACTCTTAGGAGGCTGCTACACGCCGACTCTTTCATCCCTTTGTAGACGGAGGCATGGCGCAAAAGGATTCCGGATTAAATCATGGAAAAACTTTGCTGTTTTTCTCAGTTTACTTTGGCGCCCTTATGTTCATCCCACGGTTACCGACATAAGACTCATGGTGTCGTTGCCAAAAATATCAATGACTTTGACCGCAATGACGTAACGACCAGGTTTGGCGTAGGTATGGGTGGCGCTTTTCAGTTCCAACTCGCGGCTCTGCCGGGTGCGGAAGCTCTGCCACTCGTTCTCGAAGATATAAGCCCCGGTCCAGCGCTCTTCAAAGTCGAGGAATTCCCCAGCGCTGGCCGTGCCGGGGAGGGCGCCCTCCACGCCCAGGTTCTTGGCCACTTTGATGATTTCTTTCCGGTTTTCGTAATTAAAATCGACCGCCCAGTAATCGACCCAGTCGGTCCATTGTTTGGTGAGCACGTCGCGCTTGATGACGCCGTCTTTGTCTTTGGTGAATTTAACCAGTTTGCCCTGCTCACAGACGACTTCACTTTTACCGGCTTTAAGTTCGGTGGTGATGGCATCAACCACGCCTTGGGAATAATAAACGGAGAAATCGGTCAGTTCGATGGCCAGCGTAAGTTTGTCTTTTTTGTCGTAACGGGGGGTGGCTTCGACATAGGCGACATCATGGAAACGAACCTGGCCGCGTTCCACGGCGCGTTTGTCGAACACTTCCGGCGGGATGGTTTTGGGGGCGAGATCGATGCCTTTGTTTTTGGACTCTTCCAGCACGGCGGGGAACAGGCCCATCTCAAACTCAAAGGCCAGCACGTCCACGCGGGTGGCGTTGCGTTTGCGGCACTCGGTAATGACTTCCTCCACGAATAACCGGCCTACGGGCAGGTTGATTGGGCCGACCACAACGAGGCGGTTGCCTTGTTTCCCATGGAAAAACCCTTCGGCGTCGGTGGGCGTGGCTTTGTAAGCCTTCAGGATCAGGTCGCGGAATTCCTGTTCCTTGCGTGCGAGGGCGTCGGCTTTCTTTTTGGCGGAGAGATTGCCGGAGATGTTGAGGTAGGCCTGGCGCTCATAGCGTCCTAGGTTCAGGACTTCAAAGGCGCGGAAGGGCTGGCCGGCGGCTTTGCGCTCGCGCTGCACCTGGATGAGCCGTTTGCGCGTGGTGTGGATGCCGAACTTGCCGAGGTCGGTCACGATCCATTTGCGGCCCAGCTTTTCGGCCACGGCCGCCGTCGTGCCGCTGCCGCAGAAAAAGTCCGCCACCAAATCGCCTTCGTTGCTGCTGGCTTCAATAATTCGTTCCAACAACGCTTCGGGTTTTTGTGTTGGATAAGCAACACGCTCTTCGGCTGCTGAATTCAAAACCGAAACGTCAGTCCACACA
>CAZZGS010000920.1:0-815 GCA_964653845.1 uncultured Bryobacter sp. | reverse complement strand
GTGGAATATCATCCCAAATATCGCTTGCTGGCATTCCCGGCATTTGATCGAGAAACCGCTTGAACCGGGCTACCCCAGTTCGGGTGTAGTATATCAAATTCTGTTTTTCAAGTTCTCTCATTTTTGCAATTGGACATCTCCAGAGCTTTGTATATCCGTGCCATTCATAGGTGTATCCACCACCTTGCAGCCCGTAGGCGGTTAGGTTGTCGTCTTCAAATTTGCGTCCATCTGTTTCGGTTTTTTGGTAATGCTGTTCCAAATATTCATCGTCGTATGGCTGGTGAAGTTGATTCCAAATCACATTTGCACTGCGTGAATAAAACAGCAGATGATTTTGCATCGGACTGTAAAGGTTTGCATCGCCATGCCCTGGAGAAGATTTCCAAACGATTTGAGAACGATAGTTAGCAGTCCCAAAAATTTCGTTCATCACTATGCGGATAAATGCTGTTAGCCGCCAATCGCAATGCACGTAGATGCTGCCGTCGCTGTGCATCAAGTCGCGCATGAGGATGAGGCGTTCGTAAATCATGGCGATGAAGGAATCCGCCCCGCGACCCCAGGTGTCGCGGTAGGCGATTTGTTCGAGGAGGTTCGGCTCTTTGTGGAAGGTCTCGCCGCCGATCTCGATGTCCATGCTGAAGTCCGCGCCGACGTCGAAGGGCGGGTCAATGTAGATGAGCTTGAGCCCGCCAGCGTCCTCGATCTGGCGGCGGAGCGCGCCAGATTTGAGGGAAGAGAGGATGAGCTTGTTATCGCCCCAGATAAGTTTGTTGGTCCATCCAGTTATTTGCTTACCAGAAAAATCAAAG
>CAZZGS010000919.1:1552-2304 GCA_964653845.1 uncultured Bryobacter sp. | reverse complement strand
ACCTTGATATAGTCGACGACGGGCCTTTCGCTGCCGCCGGGATCGGCGGAGTTAATCTGGACCAAAGCCGAGAAGTGCTTGATGGTTTCCTGGTCGATTTGGGCCCAGTCGATGGGCTTTTGCTGAGCCAAGAGCGAGAGAGTGAGAAGGCTGAGAAGGGCGACGCGAAGCATATTGATCGAGGGTAGCAGACCAGGAAGGTGCATCATGATACCTTTTAGCCATGGAATCACAGAATCCGAATGACCGGTCGAAGGTGGATGAGTATTTGAAGGATTTGAAGGCGCAGATGCCAACAGCGGAACACGGTGCGCTGGAGTCGCGGACGGTGGACTTACTCAATGACGCCAGCCAGGACGACTTTGATGTGATCTCGACGCTGAGTCAGGAGTTTGATCCGCAGGGAAGCGTGAAATGGGAGAAGTATCGCTGAACAGTTCGACCGGTTTGCTCATCTCTAAAATATGAAGAGCGAGCTGGAGAAACTTTACAAGCTGATCGAAGAGATCGAAACTGGCATGCTGACGACGCGACGGCCCGATGGGCATCTGCGGTCGCGGGCGATGGCAAATCAAAAGCAGGCGTCGGGTGCGGACCTCTGGTTTGTAACTGCGGAGGGGACGGCGAAGCTAGACGACTTGGCGCAGGATCCCCATTTGAATCTTGCCTACTTCAAACCGAGCAGTATGGAGTGGATTTCGGTGTCTGGGACGGCAGTGATCTCGAAGGATCGAAAGACCATCGGCGAGTTG
>CAZZGS010000919.1:0-1542 GCA_964653845.1 uncultured Bryobacter sp. | reverse complement strand
CCAGGCATGGAACGCCGGACGACCCGAGGATGGTGCTGATCGGCGTGACTATCCACGCGGCCGAATTCCTTGAGGTCAACAAGCCCAAACCGGTTGTAATCTACGAACTGGTGAAGGGATGGCTGACGGCGAGCAAACCGGACCTGGGCGAAATGCACTCGCTTCAAAATCCCCGTCGCCCCTAAATCTTTAAGGATTCGGCTGTTGGTTCCACCACCATTGGTTGCCGAGTTTCTTCGCGGCGGGCCAGACTTGGTCCATCGAATCGGCGTCGAACATTTCGCCGTTCTTCATCACATAGTGGATCGAGTTCGTATTGCGGATGTTGGCGAGCGGGTCCTTGCGCAGGATGAGGAGGTCGGCGAGCTTACCGACCTTCAGCGAGCCGATATCCTGGGCGTAGCCGAGCGCTTCGGCACCGTGGATGGTGGCGGCGCGCAGGACTTCCCAGTTGGTCATGCCGCCGCTTTGCAGGGCCCACATCTCCCAGTGGCATTGGATCCCCTGCAGTTGACCGTGGCCGCCGATGGTGACTCGGCCGCCGGCGTCGACGACTTTCTTAGCCGAAGCGGCGAGGCGCTTGAAGACGTGTTCTTCCTCACTGAACCAGGAGTTGCGACGGCTGGCTTTCAGATAAAGCACGTTCTGGGGAATGAAGCGTTTCAGCTTGGTATCGCCGTAGACGTCGGTGGTTTCGTAGAAGTAGTTTTCGGCCCACGGGCCACCGTAGGCGACGAGCAGGGTGGGCGTGTACGTGATCCCCGTTTTCGAGAAGAGTTCGACGACGTCTTTATAGAGAGGCAGGATCGGCAGGGCGTGCTCGTTGCCGCTGAAGCCATCAAGGGCGTGGGTGATGTTGAGCTTGAGGTCGAGGCCGCCTTCGGTGGTGGGCATGATGCCGAGTTCCTTCGATGCTTGCACGACCCACTGGCGCTGCCTGCGGTTGCCGACCATGTAGGACTTGAGCATGTGGGTACCGTAGTACTTCGAGTAACGAGAGAGGGCGGCTTTGGTTTCTTCGAGGGACTTGAAGTCGGTATCGGAGAAGACGCCGGGACCGGTGGAAAAAGCCCGCGGACCGAGCATGCCGCCTTGGTCGATCGTGTCCTGATAGGCGAACATATCGGCGGTCATAGTCTGGGGATCGCGGCCGGCCGTGACCCCGTAGGCGAGGTTGGCGAGGAAGCTCCAGGATTGTTCTTCGACGTCGCGCTGGACGCGCCAGTGGGCGTGGACGTCGATGATGCCCGGCATGATGGTGTGGCCGGTGGCGTCCTGGATTTTTGCGCCCGTGGGGACCGGGAAGGAGCCGCGCTTGCCGACGGCGGCGATGCGGTTATCGGTGATGAGGATGTCCGAATTCTCGAGCACCTCGGCGCCCTTCATGGTGATGAGTTTGGCGTTGCGGAGCAGGATGGAGCCGGAGGGTTTCGCCCGGGGGGCTTCGATGACGATGGGGAATTCTTCTGGACTTGCTTCTGAGCCGACGGTTTTTCGGAAGTAGCTGGGTCCGGCGGACCAGACAACCGATTTACTATCGGG
>CAZZGS010000918.1:0-2308 GCA_964653845.1 uncultured Bryobacter sp. | reverse complement strand
GCCCGCCACGCCCACCGGCTCGCGGATCGACATGGATTGCACGCCGGGCTTGATTTCAGCCACGCGGCCGAAGTTGTGCATTGCCAAACCAGCAGCGAAACGCAAAGCACGCGGGATGAAATGTGCTTCGAAGCCAGCTTCGTATTTCATCTTGCCATTCTCGGTGGCCAGCGTCTCGACGATCTCTGCGATTCGTGCTTCGTACGCGTCAGCCAGGCGGCAAAGCGCAGTGGCGCGCATGAAGGGGTCATCGCGCCAGTGGCCGGTTTTGAAGGCAGTCTGCGCGGCGTTGATCGCGGCCTGGGCGGTTTCAGCATTGCCGTCGGCGTAGTGGCCGATGACCTCGCCAGTAGCGGGGTTGATGCTCTCGCGTTTGGTGCCCGCAGTGCTCCACTCGCCGCCGATCCAATGCTTTGCCTCTTTGAGGTCTTCCATGGTTTCGTTCTCCTGGTTGTCTGTTTGCCGATCTCACCATAACAAGGGTTGGGGCCCAGCAAGCGCCCGATCGCTCTTCGATAGCGAACCTGCTGAGTGTGCAATAAAGGTTGCAAAAGCCACCTTCGCCGACCTCGGCTAACCCATTGTAACGACTTGCGCCGGCGTTCTGACCCTTCACTTGCCTCGTCACTCTCGTGCGAAAACCGCGTGACTTCCGTCCCGAACAACTCTACGCCGTCACCCAACGGGGGAACGGGGGCCAGTGGATCTATCGTGATCCCGGAGGACTTCCAGCAGGCCCTCAACTTCATGCGCAAGTACACCGCCATGCTCAACGTTCGCATCCATGGCTTTTGCTTTCTGCACAACCACAATCGATAGAATCGATAAACCGAGGGCGGCAAAAAGGTCGAGTACCGGGCGCTAGAATCGGCTCGCCAGATTCCGCAATACCGTTGTCCGTAGGAGGGGCCGAAGAGCAGGCTTGGCCTTACGTTGCTGCGATACGTAACGATCAGTCGCATAGTTTTGAGCGATTCCTCCCGGATCACGCGCCACTCGGAAGTTGGACGGAAGTCCCGTTGGAGGAAGTGGAGCACGTGGCGCGAGGTAGTGATCTCCCCGAACGCCGTTTTCGAGTCGCTTTCGACGATTAACTATTCAGACGCGAATCGAGGAATAAGCTGAGTTCAGGCCACCATACCTCCTCGACGTCTTCGTCTTGAGGAAGTTGCTTTCCATGATGTTCCTGAAGCTTTCGGTCCGTGGGCGTCTCCCTCACTGGATCCCAATATGGAAACAGCTGCACTGTCTTCGGCACCATCGGATTTTCAGGAATCGAGTCCACGTTACCATCTATAATCTCGTCACCGATGCGCACCCATGCATGATCCCAGCGGAAAATCTCAGTTCCTTTCGGATCATAGTAGATGGCCTTTCCCACAACGGCACGGGTCGGGAAACCTAGTTTGTTCAGCCCTCTGTTCAGCAAGCCCGCGAACTGTAAACACATTTCGCCCCGTCCGACGTAGTTCTCGTTTACCAGTTGGGCAACTTGATCAAGGACCATTTTCCGTGCTTCCGCTGTAAGAACTGTCGATTTGTCTATTAGTGTTGCGGAGGGTACCCGGCGCAGACCCGCTCCCTTTTGTCTCCGTACCTCGGCTATCAAAGGCTTGAAAGCGTCTGGCACAAACTGGGTGATATAGCCGTCAACAGAGATTCCGAGCACCGGGGAGATTTCTCTCATGGTGGTGAAATCGTACCAGCTTTAGACCCAAAGCTCATAGTGAACAATATGGCCCAAGAATTCCAGTTTCTGGGTAGTCGTCACTTGAGCGCATCGTCGAAATCCCGTGGAAGTGTAGGTCGATGACGGAGAAATGTTGCTTAAGGCGAAAGCGCTTTTTCTATTGCCGAGCCCAAGAAGTCCCGTTGGGGAAGTTGAAGTTCTGTCAGGATCGTCGGTTAACCTGAATTTGAGATTCTTCTCCACAACCATGCTAGCCCTCACTGGATGCGTCTTGCATCTGTCCTCTGCCGTTCGCGCCGCACACTGCTCACCCACAATTGTTCTTCCCCAAACTCCAAATCCTCAATAATCCTGCCACAGCCCTCGATCTCCTCGACTCGCTTCGCCCTGTAAGCAACTAGTAGCTCACGCCGATCCAAGGTTTTCTTGTTTTCTCAACTTTCGGGTAGCCTGTGATCCTGGAGCAATCAGTGCAGAACACATTTCCAAGACGCCGACCAAACGTCAAGGTGGATAGCTTAACCCCATCCCGTTGATCGGGAGCTATTCCGATTCAGGCAGTTTCAAACAGGGCCTTGGGCAGTTCCGATTTGCGAATGATACTGAGCAGCGTACTTC
>CAZZGS010000917.1:0-2309 GCA_964653845.1 uncultured Bryobacter sp. | reverse complement strand
CAATAGTGAGGTTCGGAATGCTTGCGCTTGCTCTGGTGGAAAGAAATCCGTTTTACGTGGTGTTTGTGCTGCCTGGTGGGTTGCTGTTGCTTGCGTGCGGTCAGAAGCGAAGGTTGATAGAGGGCAGTCAAAGTCACTGGGGCCAGCCTGTCAAGCGGGCCAATGAGAAAAGCGATTTTCAGTGGGGTCTTCAAAGTCGATGTTGATGAAGAATTGGCCGTAAGTTCTGTGGGACTTGATTGTGTGCGGCAGAGGCAAGGTGACGGGCAATCAATTGAGCAGCTTTGTTTGGGAAGCTGAGTGGGCGAATCATGCGCAAAAAAAGAAATTGGCATACTCTCCAAGCAGAATTAACCGCTTCAAAAGTATGCCGTCCAACCACGCCAGAGCCACCAGCGGGGAATTGAAAAAAAGAGTGGCAAATCTAACAATTGAGCAAAAGCTGAATAGCCGTTCGCCGATGAACATCTTCAGCTTAGACTGCTATCTTGTTGACAAAGAAGCAATTAGACTCGATTTCGTACTGTTCTTGTTTTGATTTGGTACCAATCTGGATTGAGTACGATCGTACTGCTAAGTACTAGAAAACAATGATAAGTGATTGATTTTGAAGGGATGGCATTGGAAGTGAGATCGAAATCGCAAATTGAGGAGTAGAATATTCGCATGCGACTTTCCATGTTGTGCCTATTCTTGACGCTCGGCTCTGCACAGGGTGCAAAGGTTGGAATTGTAGATTTTCCAATCACATCTACTCAACCAGCCTCGCAAGACTGTTTTAATCGCGCGGTTGCGATGCTGCACAGCTTTTGGTTTGAAGAGGCACGCGAGCAGTTTGAGGCTTGCGCCGCCAAGGATTCGAATCTTCCAATGGCATGGTGGGGAGTGGCGATGACTCATAACCATTCGCTTTGGAATCGAGTTTGGGTGGAAGAGGCTCGTGCGGCCCTCGCTAAAATCACCTCGACGGAGCAATTGAAGGTGCGCGAGCGAGCTTACATCGACGCAGTTCGGGTCCTTTTCGGTAAGGGCACCAAGGTGGAACGCGAGAAGGCTTATGCCAGGTCAATGGGGGCGATTTACAGGAAGTACCCGGACGATCTTGAGGCAGCAACGTTTTATTCGCTTTCGTTGATTGCAGCGAAACGGTCGATTGAAGCGGGGGCGATCGCGCTCGATGTCTACGGCAAGCAGCCGGAACATCCTGGGGCGGCGCATTACATCATTCACGCATTTGACGACCCCAAGCATGCGATTCTGGCGCTGCCTGCGGCCCGCCGTTATGCGAGCATCGCTCCGGAGGCGCACCACGCGCTGCACATGCCGTCGCATATCTTTTTGCAACTTGGGATGTGGCCAGAGACGATTGCTTCCAACGAGAAGTCCTGGGCGGCTTCTGTTGCCTGGCAGACGCGCAAGAATTTGAGTTTGTCGTTGCGCGATTATCACAGCCAGTATTGGCTTGCTTATGGCTACTTGCAGATGGGACGTCCTGCCGACGCCTGGAAGGTTTGGGAGACCAAGAAACAGGACATCATCGATTCCAAAGGCGATGGAGAAGTGTACCGGTATTGGGCGGATCTGGGTGCGATGTTAGTAGTTAGCACAGGTGCCTGGAATCGTGCCGCCGAGACCTTTGCCGATCCGGTTACGATTCGCCGGGCGGGAGGAGACGCGCATGCGCATTTGCCGTCTGGAAGCGCTCGTGCGATAGAGGGCTTTGCGCGAGGTTGGGCTGCGGCAGAATTAGGTGAAGACATCACACCCTGGATCGATCAGATCGAACAGGCGCGACTGGTTGCCGTGCAAAAGGATCAGTCTGTGATGGCGGCACGGCTTGAAGCGCAACAGATGATTGTGAAAGCGGTGGCGATGCGTAAGGCGGGCCAGCTTGCCGAGGCGGTTGAGGTGCTGAACAAGGCTGCGGTTCTTGAGGAAAAAGAAAGCCCGAGTGGGCCTCCGGATATCATCAAGCCTTCGCATGAGTTGGCTGGCGAGATTCTGCTTGAGATGGGGAAGAAGGCCGAAGCGGCAAAGATGTTTGAGAAGTCTCTGGAACGTCAGCCGATGCGGCGTGCAAGCCTTGAAGGCTTAGCGCGAGCCGGCGTACTTTTGGAAAACCGTTGAGCCTTCTTCTGTGATCAATAGAACGGAGTAAGCGTCCTTGTAAGGGCCTTCCATACCTGGTGAGCCCATGGGCATGCCGGGGACGGCGAGCCCCTTTGCTTTTGGCTTTTCCTTGAGCAGGCGCTGGATGTCGGCCACCGGGACGTGGCCCTCGATTGCGTATCCGTTGATCAGGCCTGTGT
>CAZZGS010000916.1:0-2315 GCA_964653845.1 uncultured Bryobacter sp. | reverse complement strand
GGATGAGCGGATTGCCGAGGAGTGGTTGGTGGAATTGGTTGGCGGGCGAGAGAGCGTCGTCTATGAGCGTGTGACGGGTGCGGATGGCAAGACGCAGGTTGCAGGTAAGGGGCTGGCCGAGTGTGGCGCGAAAGTGGTGTTGATGGCTGAGTTGGGGGGCAAGCAGCACCATAGCTTTCTGGCTTCTGTAAAAAACTCGATTGAGACGGCGGAGGTGGGCGGGCCGGTGAAGCTGGCGATTGAGTGGTTTCAGCGTGGGCTGGTGCTCATTCCTCCCGATGCAATTTTGGGCGGGCTGGGGAAGCATCTACTCGATGATCCACTACTGAGTGCGTTTGCCAGCCGGTTTCTTTATGAGGCTGGTACAGGGGTGGATTCAGTGGATGTGAAGCGCCGTTACCTACAGGAGGGGGAAGTGGGTCGGTTTTTGAAAGATGAATGGGTAAGCGATGAGCCGCATGACCAAATTGATGACGAAGATTTTGTGATCTTGCGCGGTGACGGTACTGAGTTTGTGAGGGAGAAGGGAAAGTGGTTTGAGCAGGAGATCGTGGCATGGCATTCGAATGAGAGTGGCGAGGCGGTAAAGTTCCGGCTATTGGATGAATCGGACGGGACACAGAAATTGCTTACTCTGGTGCCGGCCTTGCATGATTTAAAGCAACGGGCTGTGGTGTATGTGATTGACGAGATGGACCGGAGTTTGCACCCGCTGATGGTGCGGCATTTTGTGGAGACTTTTCTTGCGGCGTGCCAGAGTGGGCCGAGACAGTTGCTGGTGACGACGCACGAGTCGCGGCTGCTGGATTTGAAGTTGTTGCGGCGGGACGAGATCTGGTTTGCGGAAAAGGATGCGAACCAGGCGACGAGGCTTTATTCTTTGGCGGACTTTCATGTGCGGCAGGATTTGAGGATCGACAAGCAGTATTTACAGGGAAGATTCGGAGCGATTCCGTTTTGGGGGAATGCTGAGGAGCTGGTTGCAGAGGAGTTGGTAGAAGCAGAGGGGCCGGCGGCTTGAGTTTGACACGGCGCAAGGTGAAGTCGTTGACCCGGGATCAGGCAACGTACCGGGATGACCGGATCTTCTGGGTGGGGACGGATGACCGGTATGCGCCGAAGCAGTATCTGGACTTTCTGAAGGTGAAGCGGGTGCGCATCTTCGCGCTGGCGGCGGAAGAGCGCACGCAGGCGGCGCGGGAGGTGGTGCAGCGGCTGAAGGCGGCCGAAGAGATTCAGGAGCAGGACCAGGTTTGGGCGTTGCTGGATGCGGATCACTATGATCAGGGGCGGCATCTTCCTTCGTTTCTCGAAGCATTGCGGGGGGCTTGGGACGCCGGGATCCAGGTTGCGATCAGCAAGCCGTGTTTTGAAGTGTGGCTGCTGTTGCATTATGCAGACGCCGAGGCAGTGGAGGGGGTGGCGTCGGCGTCGGAGGTTGAAACGCGCTTGCGGGAGGCGATTGGAGAATACAACAAGCGGCAATTGAAGCAAGCACATTATCCCGAGGAACGAGTGAAGTTGGCTATGGCGAGGGCGCAGGAACTTGACGCACGAGTGGCTGGAGGAGAGATTCCACAGTCGGCGACAACGCGGGTATATCAGTTGCTGGAGGCAATTGGGGTTGGGCTCATCAAATGAATTTTGCAAATCTCGATCAGAAAGCGTTTTAATTTGGTACCAGCCTGATCCGTCACTGTGCGATTTATTGGCTTTTTTGACAGTTTTCGCCAAGATAACCGTCAACCGGACAAAATCAAGTTCTTCATTACAGATGAGCTGACCTGTGGCTAAGTAGTTGACAATAAATAAATTAATGGCGAATCGCATCGCCAGGTAAGTTGCTCATCTGACACTCGGCTTTAGTCCAAATTGCTCGAAAAACGCAAAGGGACGGGTCAACTTCAAACGAAACTTCTCAAAATCCTCCCAGATGCCCATGTTGTCGCAATCCCCACCCGTTCAAACTTGCTTCCCGGACACATACTCGGATCTAGCCACAGTTCAGAATGAAGGCACGACCGGCCCCCTTCGCAATGCTCTTCTTGAAAAGTCGAACATTAAGATTTTTCGAGTCACAACAATTTTCAAAAATATTTTGCCCCTAACCCACTCATTCCAAACAAAACCAGCCAGCCCCTTACATTAAGCCCGTCTCACCGCCTGCTAACTTCTGCTCAGGAGAAATCCAATGAACAATGAACAGAACAATGAACAGACCGAAGTACAGAACATAGCCAACGACCCCTTGACCGTGGAGACCCCACGCAAGAAAACCATGACCGAAGCGGCCCTCGAAGCCAACCGCAGAAACG
>CAZZGS010000915.1:1172-2315 GCA_964653845.1 uncultured Bryobacter sp. | reverse complement strand
GCTTCACCCTCGCCGGCACAAAGCGGCCAATCATCGAAATCGATAACGCATTCCGTCTTTGCCTCTCCGCCAACGTCGGCCCATGCAATTCAAGCCGCCCGAGCGGCAACCCCAACCGCACCGGGCTTGCAAACACAAGCGGCAACTCCACCTCCACTCGCCGCAGATAATCCACCAGCTCTGGCGCACGCTGCAACTCATCAATTACCGCCGCGCGGCGAAGGCGCACCAAAAACCGCTCGGGGTCTTCACGAGCCCGTTGCCGGTCTGCTGCGTCATCCAGGCTTACATAAAGACTGTCTGCAAACTCCTTGCGAAGCATCGCCGTCTTTCCCGCTCGCCTCGGCCCCTCCAGCACTACCAGCCCTTCCGCCTGCACCGCGCGGCGCAAAGGAACCGCCAGATGTCGCTCTAAATACATACAAAATCATTTTACAATAATGAAATAGCATATACAAAACCCATTAAAAGTTGACGCTTGCCTCACCCGCCCTCTAGGCTGGGAATCGCATATGAGCCTCAAAATCAATCCCGCCAAGGGCAAGCTCGGCATTCTCATGCCAGGCATGGGCGCAGTGGCCACCACGTTTATGGCCGGCGTCGAAGCAGTCAAGAAGGACCTCGGCGCACCCGTCGGCTCCCTCACCCAACTCGGCACCATCCGCCTCGGCAAGCGCACAGACAACCGAACGCCTTATATAAAGGACTTCCTCCCTCTGGCAGGCCTCAACCAACTCGTCTTCGGCGGCTGGGACATTTTTGAGGACAATGCTTACGAGGCTGCTGCCAATGCCCGCGTCCTCAAGCCCGAACTGCTCACCAAGCTCAAACCCTCCCTCAGCAAGGTCAAACCCATGAAGGCTGTCTTCGACAAGAACTACGTCAAGCGCATCGACGGCCCCAACGTCAAAACCAAGGGGACCCTTGCCGATAAGGCCGAAGCCCTCATGGACGACATGAAGACCTTCAAGGCCGCGAGCAAAGCCGATCGTTTGGTCATGATCTGGTGCGGCTCCACCGAAGTATTCCAAAAGGCGTCCAAGGTCCACCAAACCCTTGAAGCCTTCGAAAAGGGTCTAGCCAAGAACGACCCCGCTATCGCCCCCAGCATGGTGTACGCCTACGCTGCGATCAAATCTGGCG
>CAZZGS010000915.1:0-1162 GCA_964653845.1 uncultured Bryobacter sp. | reverse complement strand
CCCCAACCTGACGCACGACATCCCGGCCCTTCTCGATTTCGCCCGGGACCGCGAAGTACCGATCTGCGGCAAAGACTTCAAGACCGGCCAGACCTACATGAAGACCCTCATCGCACCCGGCCTCAAGGCCCGCATGCTCGGCTGCTCTGGCTGGTTTTCCACCAACATCCTGGGCAACCGCGACGGCGAAGTGCTTGAAGATCCCGGTTCCTTCAAGAGCAAAGAAGAAACCAAGCTCAGTGTCCTCGATCAGATCCTCCAACCCAACCTTTACCCCGATCTCTACAAGGACCTCTTCCACTCGGTCAAGATCAACTACTATCCACCGCGTGGCGATGACAAGGAAGGCTGGGACAACATCGACATCTTCGGTTGGCTCGGCTACCCGATGCAGATCAAGATCGACTTCCTCTGCCGCGATTCGATTCTCGCCGCTCCCTTGGTCCTGGACCTTGTCCTATTTCTCGACCTCGCCCAGCGTGCCGGCATGAAGGGTGTCCAGGAATGGCTCAGCTTCTACTTCAAGGGCCCGATGACCGCCCCTGGTCTATATCCCGAGCACGACATCTTCATCCAGTTGATGAAGCTCAAGAACACCCTGCGCTGGATGCGTGGGGAAGACCTCATTACTCACTTGGGCCAGGAATATTACGACTAAAGTTGCCTATGCGGATCGGAGCAGGTGCTATACCAAAAACATGCGCCTGCTCTTTCTCGCTGCCCTAAGTCTCCAAGCCCAATCCCCGTTCACCCTCGAGCAGATCAAAAGCTACCCCTTCCCCAACGAACTCACTGCCAGCGGCAACAAACTAGCCTGGGCCGTAAACGAACAAGGCCTCCGCAACATCTATGTTGCCGAAGGCCCCACCTACAAGGCCCGCCGGCTCACCAATTACAAACTCGATGACGGCCAGGAACTTACCAGCCTCGCCATCTCATCCGACGGCAAATACGTAGTCGTCGTCCGGGGCGGCGAGCACGGTTCCAACTGGGACGTTACCCAGCCCGTCAACCCAGCCTCCCTGCCCACGCCTTTCAAAGTTCAAATCCTTTCGATCCCCTTCAGCGGTGGCGAATCCAAAGCACTAGCCGAAGGCGACCAGCCAGAAATCTCCCCCAACAGCGATCAAGTCCTCTTCCAGCGCCAAGGCGGCCTCTACAT
>CAZZGS010000914.1:548-2318 GCA_964653845.1 uncultured Bryobacter sp. | reverse complement strand
GGTCTGCGCCGAGGAAGTATTTGTAGTTGTCGCGCGGTGAGGGGGCCTGGCCTTTGAGGGTTGGCAGGAGGTTGTATCCGTCGTAAACGCGATCGGTTGGGACTTTTGCCCCGGCGGCGGCCGAGAAGGTTGGAAAGAAGTCCAGCGTGGAGACCATCTCGGAGGAGATGCGACCGCCAGGGATGGTTCCGGGCCAGCGGGCCAGGAAGGGAACACGGTGACCACCTTCATAGGTTGTACCTTTAGCCCCACGGAAGAGGCTTTTCGAGCCGGTGTGCCAGGGTTCGACGCCCTGGGCCAACATGCGGGGTGGCAGGTCGTGCCAGGGGCCGTTGTCGCTGGCGAAGACGACGAGGGTGTTGTTGTCGATGTTGCGGGTTTTGAGTTCGTTCAGAATTTGGCCGGCGGACCAATCCAGGGTTTCGATGGTGTCGCCGTAAAGGCCAGCGCGGGAGCGACCGCGGCGGCTGGCCGGAGCGCTTATCGGCAGATGGGGCATGGCGTACGGCAGGTAGAGGAAGAATGGGTTGCCTGAGGAGTTGCGGATGAAGTTGAGGGCTTCTCCGGTGTAGCGCTCTGTGAGTTGCGATTGATCGGTGACAGGTTCGATTGCGTCGTTGTTGCGCCAGAGATGTAGGGGGCGATCCGTCTTAACCCAGGGCGGGATCATGTCGTTGCTGTAGAGCAGGCCGAGGTATTGGTCGAAACCACGGTTGGTGGGGAGATATTCTTTGGGGCTGTGGCCGATGTGCCATTTGCCGATGGCGGCGGTTTTGTAGCCTTGCGATTTCAGTTGCTGGGCGATGGTGATCTCAGAGAGGGGGAGGCCGCCGAGGGATTCGGGGCCGAGATTGTTGGGCAGGCCGGCGCGCTTGGCGTAGCGGCCGGTGAGGAGGCCGACGCGGGAAGGAGTGCAGACGCTGGCGGCAGCGTAGCCTGAAGTGAAACGGACGCCTTCATTGGCCAGGCGATCGAGATTGGGAGTCTGGATGTTTGGGTGGCCGTAGCAAGAGAGATCGCCGTAGCCCATGTCGTCGGCGAAGAGGACGATGATGTTTGGCTTCGTTTGGGGAAGAGTCTGGGCGGCGGCAGTTGCGCCACCCAGTTGGAGGATTTCACGTCGAGTCACGTGACCAGTTTACTCGTCGTCGTTAATCTGAACGTGATTGGCTGCGGCGATGATCTTTTCGGCCTGCGGGGCGGGCACGAAGTCGTAATGATCGAATTCCATGATGAAGCTGGCGCGGCCCTGGGTCATGGCGGTGAGGTCGTTCTGATAGCTAAGCATTTCAGACATTGGGACCGTAGCCTTGATGCTTTGAGAGCCGTCGTTGACGTCCATGCCGGCGACCTTTCCGCGACGGCTGGTAAAGTCGCCGAGGAGGTCTCCGGCGAATTCGACCGGGGTGTGAACTTCGACCTTCATGACGGGCTCGAGCAGGGCAGGTTTTGCTAGAGCCATCGCGGCCTTGAAGGCTTTGCGGGCGGCCATCTTGAAGCTCATTTCGTTTGAGTCGACGTCGTGATAACTGCCGTCGTAGAGGGTAACTTTGAAGTCGACCATGGGGAATCCAGCGAGCCAGCCGTGGGCGGCGGCTTCCTGGATTCCTTTTTCGACAGCGGGTACATACTGCTTGGGGACGGAGCCGCCGAAGGTGGCGTTGATGAATTCGAAGTGAGTACCGCGGGCGAGGGGTTCCATCCTGATTTTGCAATCGCCGAATTGGCCGTGGCCACCGCTTTGTTTTTTATGGCGGCCCTGGACGTCGG
>CAZZGS010000914.1:0-538 GCA_964653845.1 uncultured Bryobacter sp. | reverse complement strand
AGCGATCTTGGGAGCGCGAAGTTCGATGTCGACGTGATAGCGCTTGCGCAGGCGGGCGACGATGGCTTCGACGTGTTGCTGGCCGTTGCCGGCGATGAGGAAGTCTTTGGTTTGCGGGTCGCGATAAAAACGCAAGGTGGGGTCTTCTTCGAGGACCTTGTGCATACCGGTGGAAAGGCGGTCTTCATCGTTGCGGGTTTTGGCGACGATGGCGAAGGCGATGGCAGGATCGGGGATGTTTACCGGCGGCCAGTGTTGGGGTTTGGATTTCTCGGAGAGGGAATCGCCGGTGAGGGTTTCTTTGAGCTTTTGCATGACGCCGATGTCGCCTGTGGCGAGTTCCGAAATTTCGCTAACTTGTTTGCCGAAGGGGGTGCTCAAGTGTGCGAAGCGTTCGTCGTGATGGGTTCGTTCATTCATCAAGTGGCCGTCGGAGCGGAGAGTACCGGCCATGACCTTGAAGAAGCTGACGCGACCGGCGAAGGCGTCGGCGAGAGTTTTGAAGACGAAGATGCTGGGGGCCGACTTGGTGTCGAGG
>CAZZGS010000913.1:763-2318 GCA_964653845.1 uncultured Bryobacter sp. | reverse complement strand
GTCCAGTGCCGCGCACGCTGGTGATCTCCATGAAACGCGAGTTTGACACGTCGGAGACCGGGGCGTTAAAGTGCGGAGTATTCGTCAGATTGAAGACTTCAGCGCGGAACTGAAGGTTCACCCGCTCCGAGACGCGGAATGACCGGAAAATGCTGGCATCCACGTTGATCACGGCTGGGCTCTGGAGGTTGTTCCAGCCGGATGTGCCGAATCGGGCCTCACGTACCTGACCGAAGGCCGTCGGGTCAAACCACTTCTGGCCTGGTCCGGCACCGCCGATTTTCTTGACTACGGGATTCAGAAGATCAGCTCTCTGCGCGTTGCCGGGTGCGTTCAAATCGGTGCCAGGGGCAAACACCGAGAAGGGCGGACCGGAGTAAGCCGACATGAGTCCATTCATCTGCCAACCGCCGAGGAGCCAATTGCCTGCGCCGCTGGTAAAGTACTTCTTGCCTTTGCCGAAAGGTATTTCATAAATGCCGGTGAACTGGAAGTTATGAGGGGAATTCAAATCGCTCACCGCGCGGTTCAGATGGAAATGCGAGGGGAGGTGAATGCGCGGGCTACCGTCGGAGTTGACGTTGCCCGCGGTGCCCATATTCTTGGAAAACGTGTAGGCGAAGAGGGCCTGCCAACCGGCGGCAAAGCGGCGCTCGAGTTTTGCCTGGAGCGAGTCATAGGCGTAGGTGCCCAAGCCGGTGACCTGGATGGTATTGGCAAAGCGGCCGAAGCGCTGTGCGAGGGGACGTCCCGCGTTTCCTCCACCGATGGGGCCGGCGTTGCGGTTGAGGTTGCCCAACTGATTTACAGCGCGCGTCGCCACATAGGCGGCCTCGGCCACCCATCCTCCACCCACCCGCTTTTGGAGAGCTACGTTCCAGCTCTGGATATAGCCGCGGGTCCACTGGTTTGCAATTAGCGTGTTTGCTTCCACAAACGGGCCGATATCGATGATGCCGTTGCCAAGATTTGGCGCGACAACGGCGGGTATGCCCGCGTCAAACTGACTGGCTGCCGTCCAGGCATCGGCGGAGGTCTGGTTGAAGGGAATCAGCAAGGGATGATTGGTCCTGAATGGGCGACCGAGGTTGAAGGGATCGTTAGTGATGCCGTAACCGGCTCGAATCACCATATCGTCCGTTACGCGATAGGCGAGGCCGAAACGGGGAGTAAAGCGGCGCTTGCTTTCGTTGACACCGCATCTGAGCGGAACAACGCCCACGCCACAAACGAGCATCTTGTTGGTGCCAAAGTCATACTGTTCCAATCCGCGATCGCCTCGAGTCGGGAATGGGAAGTACTCCCAGCGCACGCCGATGTTGAGTGTGAGTTTATTGGTTACCTGCCATTGGTCGCGCAGGAAGGCCGAATAAAGGTTGGTGCGGGTGGTGAATTCGTCGGGCACCATGAGCAGGCGGCCGAGGGAGTTAGTGCGGCCCAGCATAAACGAGCCCCAAGAGTTGTATTCCGATGCGTTGGGGGCGGTTGGGCCACCAGGGGACGCGCGGAAACTAGTTTGCCCGTTGTTAAAGTTGAAGCCGCCGGAAGCACCCCA
>CAZZGS010000913.1:0-753 GCA_964653845.1 uncultured Bryobacter sp. | reverse complement strand
CCCCAAGGCGCGCCGACAAACTCGGGCTGAGTCTGGTTCAACTGCTGTTGGTAGAAATCGGTTCCGAAGCGGATCTGATGTTTGCCGCGTGACCAATTCGCGTTGGCGACGTATTGGAACTGCGGATCCCGATTGATATAAGGCATGAAATTGTTTGGCTGCCCGAAGTTTGAGAAACCGGCTACCTGAAACTGCGGCATGCCGCCCTCGAAGAAGCGTGGACCGTTAGTGCCCGGCAGTTTGAGGATGTCGAGGCCCACTTTTTCTTCAAGGCGTGGCTGGCGGGAATCTCCCTTCATGAGGGTATAGCCGAAGTAGGCGTCCACGATGAAGCTCGGTTTGACGACATAGGTAGCGGCAAAAGTCGTGGAGTAGGAGTTGCCCGTGGCACGGCCGACCTGACCGCCGGCAACCGGATCGCCGCCCAATTCATTACCAAGCCTGCCAGGATTCGCCACCCGGTAATCGAGCAACGACAGCCGGCCATACATGGTTAACTTTTCGCTCGCATTCCAGTTGACCTTGGTGTCGAGGGTGTCGCGGTCAAAAGCGTAAGAGTTGCCTGTGAAGTAATTGTTTACAGTTCCATCAGCGGTGGGTGTTGGGAAAAGAGCCGCCAGACGCACAGCTGCCGGGCTGAAGCGCGAGGCAGGAATCTGCTGATTGGGGAAGGGCTGGCGTCCGAAGTTGGACGCGTCCCCCGTCATGGGATCGAACACGGGGCGGACACCCGGTGCGCCGGACAGATCGCCA
>CAZZGS010000912.1:0-2318 GCA_964653845.1 uncultured Bryobacter sp. | reverse complement strand
ACTCAACGCCGTCGACGACACCGAGCGGCAGCCCGGCTTCAAGCTCAAACTCCTGTCCATCGACCCAGGGTGATAAATGCCCGGCATTGGCCAGCACCACTTGTCCGTCAGCATGAAAGATTGCGCAGGCGCAGGTGACAAAGCCTCCGCGAGTCTTGCCTAGCAACGAACGATTCAGATGAGCCAGCACATCAGCCGGTTGGCGAGAGACCAGATCCCCCAGGGCCCCCACAACGGCTGCCACCAGCAAGGAAGCTGGCAATCCCTTTCCACTTACATCTCCGGTCACCACAAGTAAAGATCCATCCTTAGCTAGCGTGGTGTGATAGAAATCTCCGCCAACTTCATTGGCTGACAGGTACACGGCATCCACTGCCCATTCGGGTGAGCCTTCAGCCACCAGAAGCGAGTCTTGCACTAAGCGCGCGGCTCCAAGATCACGATCGAGCAGTAGCTTCCTTTTCTGATCTTCGAGATGCTTCAGGTAGAGACCAAGCAGCGCTAATCCTGCAAAGAGCAACTCAGCCAGAATACGACTGTCCAGATAAAGGTCCCAGGGCCTGAAATAGCCTGATATAGCAACCCCCGAGGCTCTCCAGTATTGAGCGGATGCCGAAATAAAGGCTGCTGCAGTCAGGAGCAAAGAATGCCAACTCTTGCGTTCCCGCAGCAATCCAACTGCAGCCACGCTGACAATCAACATCCGGATCAGCGGGTTCCCGTTTTGTTCCATCACTTCGTCGAATAAGCGGAATTGAAAGTAGAAACCAAGAATCCGGCTGATGCCTAAAACTGCATGGAACCCTGCGGCCCAGGTGAAAAAACGCCCAAATCGGGGACAAATACTCTTGAGCCAAAATGCCTCCACCACAAAGTAGCTGAATTGTATTCCTACAGCCAGCGCACTCCATTCGGATCGCAATGCCCCGCCAAGTAATGATGTTCCCAGCCCGAGCAAAATGGCAGCCGACAGGGTGGCCAGTGTCAGGCCAAGCCACAAATTATCTCGCCGGGATCTCTGCGCAAGATAAACCACGAAACTCAAAATCCCACAAGACAGGGCAAGGATAGTTCCAAGCCAAGTGGGTGTCCAATCGATTTGTGACTGGAGTTTGTGCTTTTCCTCCTCCAGAGTCAGCAGGGAAACTAAGCCAATCTTTGGGGGATGCTCATGAGCAAGCATTCCTGTTTGGGCGAGTGCGCGATACAGAATAGCCGTGGCACCGGTCCATCTTCGGATCGCGATCTTCAGTTTTTTCGCGGACGGTACCCGCAACACGTTTTGGCCGGGGAAGGGCGCATGGTCTCGATCCAGCCAGGAACCATGTGTGCCCACCAGCTTCCCCTCAACATAGACTTCATAGACCTCGTCGAATGGCGCAAGTGCGATCGCCAGATCCTGGCCCACCAAGCCCGGATCGACATCAATCGAAGCCCGATACCACCAGATGCGGGAAGGATCAGGAATACGGGTCAGTTTCGGCCATTGGCCAGTCTGCCAGGCCGAATCGTCAAAATCAGGTGCGGCCCAGGAGAGATTATCCCCTGCCTGCATGCGCCATTGGGGAATCTCCTGGGCCGTCAGTCCGCACCAAGGCAAAGCCGTTAGCACTATCAGTGCCCGCATCGCCTTGTTCATTGTGGTCTCCCGGACTTATCCAACTGCCGTGCGTGCCGCCGCCTCGTCCGGCTCAAGCGTTGTGTACTTGGCCAGGCCCAGCATCGTGAACACCTTCACAAAGTGAGCACTCAGCCCAAAACACACCACCTTCTGGGGTACCTTGCTGGCAGCCATTAATAACTGAATTACGAGAGCGATGCCGCTCGAATTGAGGTAAGGCACCTTCGAGAAATCAAGCAGGATCTTTTTCGTGTCGCCGCTCAACTTCTTGTAGTATCCAAGCACCGCTTCTTCTGAGGTGCTCGTGATATCCCCTTCAAACCGCATCACGGCCAAATCGCCGCTTTGATCTACTTTGGTCTTTGTAGCTGTAACCATAACTTATTCCTCATCCCTTGCATCTAAATGAATCACCAGGCGTGCGTAGCCACCGGTCGTTTCTTGTCCGTATTCCACTTCATCCACCAGGGCCTGAATGAGAAACATTCCCATCCCGCGCGGGGTTTCTTCTCCGGCCATCTTGCGGTCGATATCGGGAATGTGGGCATCACTCGGAACACCTTTCCCTTCATCCCGAATCTTGACCTCAAGCGACCTGTCATCCATCGACAAGGTGACAACCACTCCGAGCAGCTCGTTCATTTCGTTGCCATGCTCGATGGCGTTGATACATGCTTTAGCCACGGCGGTCTTGAGA
>CAZZGS010000911.1:0-2321 GCA_964653845.1 uncultured Bryobacter sp. | reverse complement strand
TATCGATTTGAACTTGCCCGCCCGGAATTCCGTAAACTTTTCCACGAAAAACCGTGGAAGGGGCTTGACGATGAACTCCGGGACTTATCTCTTCACCCAACTTATGGACTCCCTGCCCAAACGCGATTTCGATCGCTGCGTTCGCAAGTACAAAGGAAACTACCGTACCAGGCATTTCTCCTGTTTCGATCAATTCCTCTGCATGGCATTTGCTCAGTTAACTCACCGACACAGCCTCCGCGATATCGAAACCTGTTTGAATTCCATCAAACCCAAACTCTATCATCTGGGCTTTCGCGGAACCATCGCACGCAATACTTTGGCCCAGGCCAATCAGAATCGCGACTGGCGAATCTATGCCGATTTCGCGCACATTCTTATTACGCACGCGCGCAAACTCTATGCCCAAGATCGGTTCGCGGTCGAGTTGGAGCAGACCGTCTACGCCTTCGATTCCACGACTATCGATCTCTGTCTGACCCTCTTCCCGTGGGCGAAATTCCGTCGACGCAAGGCGGCCGTCAAGCTCCATACCCTGATCGATCTGCGCGGCAACATTCCTTGTTTTGTCCACATTTCCAACGGAAAAATGCACGATGTCAAAGCCCTCGACCATCTACTCTTGGAGGCGGGCGCCTTCTACGTCATGGATCGGGGCTATATCGATTTCGCCCGACTGTACCGCTTTCAAATCAGCATGGCCTTCTTCATCACACGCGCCAAAAAGAAGTTGAAGTTTCGCACTCAAAAAAGCCGGCCCGTGGACAAGACTACGGGACTGCGTTGCGACCAAACGATTGTTCTTACCGGCGTCGACACTGCAGAGGAATATCCACAATCCCTCCGGCGCATCACGTATGTGGATCTCGACACCGGCAAACGTTTCGCCTTCCTGACCAACAACTTTGTGCTCGATGCTTTGACGATTGCCAAACTATACAAATGCCGCTGGCAAGTGGAACTATTTTTCAAATGGATCAAACAACACCTGCGTATCAAGACATTCTTTGGCACCTCGGACAACGCCGTGAAGACGCAGGTGTGGATCGCGATCAGCGTCTACGTCTTGGTGGCCATCGTCAAGAAAGAACACCAGCTCGAACGGAGCATGAACGAAATTCTGCAAATCTTGAGCCTCAACCTTTTTGAAAAAACCCCGCTTTTTTCGGCCTTGTCGGTTAAAATAAACCCAGATTCGACCGAGCCTAGCCATAACCAGTTGTCGTTATTCGACTTTTAACGGGACAGTAGTGATTTCAAGTCAACCTCTCCCCTGGTTCACACGCGAGGTGCTATATGATCCGTATTGCGGCGCTTGCCATCGCGGCGATATCCGTTTTCGTCGAGTATTCCCCCGCCCAGGAACTGCTTCTGAAGCTTAAAACGAAGCTAGGAGTCGAAACCGAAGTCGAGGTGACATCCGTCACCGCCCCCGATACGCCGCTGTTCTGGTTCGGCTCAATGGGAGTATCGCGCAAGTTCACGACAGGCGGCAATACGCTGAAGGATACGAATTTCGCCTTCCGACTCGACAAGCAGACCTATTTTCTCGCCCCATGGCCTTTGATTCAGTCCCTCGATTCGCAGGATAAATGGCAACACCTAACTCTGACCAATGGCATCCGACTAAAGGGCGAAGCTGTAACACAGGTGGTTACAACCGACACGAAGAAATACCAACTTCAATCCTTGAATCAGATGCGGGTCGTACGAGCGGAAAAACGAGAGCCCGTCAAATCAAAGGCCGGTGTGACTCGAACATTGCGTCTTCACGGATTGGTGCAGGAGAAATTTGAAGTTTCCTCTGTTTACTTTTACCCAAAGTACCTCAATGGGGATGTTGCCCTCGGGGGCGCTACCCAGTCCTTCAAGGTGTCCATTGCAGGGGAAGAACTTCAGGGAAACTTTATCGATTTCGATAAGCTCAGCCTGACGCAAATGAAGGGAAAAGAGTGGCAGCTGCGCCTTCAAACGGGCGGAGCCGGCGAAAAGACCGGAACGTTTGTGATTCCAACGAGGGTAGGTGAAACGTTTATCGCGGATTGGTTTATGGCCGGTATGATGCCGGACAACTGTATAATTGTTTTCAAGGGCGATTTCGAGTTGAGCAAACGCTGAGGCCCTGATGGATCCCAGCGCTGTCGACCGACTCCATCTTGGATGGTCCGTGGCGCGAAGCTACCGCAACCCTCTTCCCGCTTAGAAGCTTCGCGTCTATTTCCTTCCCCAGCCGGGCCGGAGGGGGATGACGGTTTGTCCCGGCAAGTTGGGCGTGCCGTACACGCGGTCATGGTAGATGTGCAGGCCGTGCGTCGCGTGAT
>CAZZGS010000910.1:0-2325 GCA_964653845.1 uncultured Bryobacter sp. | reverse complement strand
GCCAGCGTATCGTTCAAAAACGTAAACTTCGCATCGAGAAAAGTCCCAATCGACATGTTTTCGCGCAGCACCGTCTCAAAGAACAGTCGTGTCTCTTCCGCCATCGCATCGCGCAACTCCGGGTTCCACTCGGGGAACTTCTTCGGGTCGGGCTTCACGCTATTCAGGTTACGGGTCTCAAGCCACTGTCCGGCAAAATTCGACGCCAGCGCCGCCGACTTCGGGTCCGCCAACATTCGCTTCACTTGCGCTTCCATCACCGCCGGCTCACGCAACTTGCCCGTCTCGGCCAGCTTCAACAATTCCTCATCCGGAATCGAAGACCACAGGTAATAGCTCAACCGCGTTGCCAGTTCAAGCGACGTAATCGGATGCGTCTTGAGTGGATCCTTAGGGTAAAGATCGCGCTCGATGCGAAACAGGTAGTGCGGCGAAACCAGCATCGCCGTCATCGCCACCTGCAAGCCCTGCTCAGCCGTCTGGCCTTCTGCCTTGGCCATCCCAACAAAACGAGAAAGCGACTTAACTTCTGCCGCCGTCACCGGACGTCGCCAGGCCCTTCGCGCCAGCCCACCCAGAATGCGATCGATACACGCTGCTCCGCTCGAAGGATCACAAACCAGAATCGCCTTGCGACTCGCCGGTTCTGCCTTTGACGCAAACGGCCCCACCAGCTTGATCATGTTCAGAAACTTGTTCTTCTTGTCCTTGTAAAGATCGGCAGGGTCCAGAGTCTTCGCAAACTCATCATCGATAAACCCGGCTCGAAAGCGGTGCTCGCCCGCTGGCAGAAACAAACGGAACTGCTCCGCCGAATAGGGATTGAAGTACACCAGCCCGGAAGGCTTCGTCTCGATCAACTGCGTGTGCAACAACTTGCCGTCCATCCAGAAACCTAGCAGCACCGGCTTGCCATTCACCCGCTCCCCAGGCAACCCGATCTCGATCTCATACTCGGCATCCCAGTCCACGCGGTGTGTCGCCTCAATGAGCGAAGGCCCGACGCGGCGAATCTTTTTGTCCTTGCTATGCAGCTCAAACTCGATCGGCTTCTTCGGCAACGGATCCAACCCCAGTGCACGAGCCGAAATTCTCTCGGCCGCATTCAGATACTTCTCCATCAAGAGCGGCGAGATTGTCAGCACATCGCCGATATTGTCGAAGCCGTGGCCCGAGTCATCGGTCGGAAAATCCTGATCCGCCCGAAAGTCGACCTGCAGCAAGTCGCGAATTGTATTCGTGTATTCGGTGCGATTCAGGCGCCGCGCCGTCACCCGGCCCGGGTCTGAAGGAATCTTCGCGTCGGCTTTATCAAATTCGCTTTGTACGTACCCGAGCAACTGATCGATCTGCCCCTGCGCCGGCCGCGGAAAACCCTTCGGCGGCATCTCCCCGGAACGCACCTTCTTGATGATTCGTTCCCAATCCTCGCGATACTCCCCGAGCGAACCCGGCTCAGTAAATGGCTTGATATTCACGCTACCCGAAGCATTCTGATCATTGTGACAAGGCGCACAAGACTTGGTCAGCAACGGCTTTACAGCGCCAGAAAAATCCTGCGCCTGCCCCGGAGCCAAAGCTGGAGTCAACACGATCATGAGCCCAATAAACAAATTCATAAAGTATTGCAGTTTCTTCATTCTAAGCGATTTGGGCTACTCCCCAAAAATACAAACGGGGAATGCAGTCACTCACCTGGTTGCCGATCAACAGAGGGAGTAGTCTCGATGCAAAAACTAGTCTTCGCCTTCCTGATGCTGATATCGACCGTCTGGGCGCAAACCCTGACAACCAACAACGCTTCCCTAAGATTTACGGCGACCGTGGGGGCCACAACGTTACCCACCGCCCAAACTGTCAGCGTACAAAGCGCTCCGCCGGGAGGCGGATTCACCGTCGCTGTCACCGGTGCAGCCCCCCACTTCGCCGGCTGGCTTCTGGTCTCCGCCTCCAGTGGCCGCGCACCCCAAACGGTCAGCGTCCAGGTCAATCCCACAGGCCTCGCCGCAGGCAGCTATGTTGGCACGATCACTTTCAGGGGGACGACTGGCTCTCCTCTCCCCACGGCCGTTGTCACCGTCACACTCGTCATTGGTACGCCTCCGCCTACCATCACCGTCTCGCCTACAGCGATCACCTTCAGCTACACCACCAGCCAGCCCGTCACGGGCAACCCCAATCTCAGCTCCACCTTCATTCTGTCCAACACTGGCGCGGCCACCGCCGCCTCACTCAGCGTCCAGAGCGCCCCTTGGCTCAGGGTAACGCCCACCGGCAACATCACCCTCGCCGGGCTTTTCAACTCGATCAACGTCACAGTAGATC
>CAZZGS010000909.1:0-2325 GCA_964653845.1 uncultured Bryobacter sp. | reverse complement strand
GGTCGACCGCCTCCTTGCCTCTAAAGCCCATGCCGAAAAGATGACCATGCACTGGCTCGACGCCGTGCGCTACGCCGACACCTCCGGCTTCCACGGCGACAACCTCTACCCCTCTTGGCCCTATCGCGATTACATCCTCAACGCTTATCTCAGCAACAAGCCTTTCGACGTCTTCACCCGAGAGCAACTTGCCGGAGACCTGCTCCCCAACGCAACGGTCGATCAAAAGGTAGCCGCCGCCTTCAACCGTCTCAATCGCGTCTCCGCCGAAGGCGGCCTTCAGCCCAAAGAATACCTAGCCAAATATGGCGCCGACCGTGTCCGCACCGTCTCCGCCGTCTGGCTTGGCGCCACCCTCGGCTGTGCCGAATGCCACGACCACAAATTCGACCCACTCCTGGCCAAAGACTTCTATGCGATGAAAGCCTTCTTCGCCGACATCAAAGAGACCGGCCTTGTCCCAGACCGCGGCAGCAAGGCCTGGGGCAGCGTGATGCCTCTGCCCAGCCCCGAGCAAAAGCAGAAGATGGACTTGATCGTCGCCCGCATTGAGGCAATCAAGAAATCGACCACCGCGAAGCCCACCGACGAAGCCTGGCAGAAACAACTCCTCGCAGATTACGAAGCAGGCAAGCTCGCCTGGAAGATCCAGCGCCCCCTCACCGCCGCTTCACAGAACGGTGCCACTCTCAAGATCTACAACGAAGAAGAGATCGAGATGATGCCCTATGTCGGTGGCATCCTCCGCCAGTTCCGCGCCCCCGGCAACGGCCTCATCGTCGCCAGCGGCCTCAATCCAGACAACGAAACCTACACCGTCACCTTCAAGCCCGCCGCCGGCACCTACACCGCCTTCGGCCTCGAAGTCGTGCAAGACGACGCCCTCCCCAGCAACGGCATCTCTCGCGGCGGAGACCGTCTCGTTGTCACGGAAGTCGATGTCATCAATGGCAAGAAGCCCTTCCACTTCATCAGCGCCACCTCCAACATCGCCGACCCCGCCTGGGAGCAGCCCCCGCTCTCGGCCATCGATAACGATTCCACCACAGGCTGGGGAGTCCTCACCTACGGCGAAAACAAGAACCCCTTCCTCGCTCTCCGCCTCAAAGAATCCTTCATTGCAACGGGCATCGAAACCATCACCGTCAAAATTCATCACGACTCGATCACCCGCAAGGCCGTCATTGGCCGCTTCCGAGTCGCTCTCTCCAGCGGCAACCACTCGTGGCCCGAAGGCACCGACATGACCGGCCATCGCAATAAAGACGGCAAAAACCCCGGCGGCCTCCCCGAAGCCGTCGTCAAAGCCCTCCGCAAAGAAGGCGAGATCGACGCAAAGACTCTGCCGCAACACCGTCTCTGGATGGAAGGCAGCCTCGATGAAATCGCCCGCCTTGAGCAGCAACGCTTCTACCTCGACGCCGCCATCCCCAAGGTGCTGGCCACAGAAGCCGTCGAACCCGCAGAAACACGTATCCTGCCGCGCGGTAACTTCCTCGACGAAACTGGTGCGATCGTCGAACCAGCCATCCCGGTGAAGTTCGGCAAGCTCAACACCAACGGCCGCGCCAGCCGGCTCGACCTCGCCAACTGGATTGTCTCCAAAGACAACCCCCTCACTGCTCGCGTACAAGTTAACCGCATCTGGCGCCTCTTCTTCGGCACCGGCATTACCAAGGTGCTCGACGACTTCGGCTCCCAAGGCGAAACTCCAGTCAACCTCGACCTTCTCGACTATCTCGCTTCAGACTTCCGCAGCGATTGGGACAACCGTCGCCTCGTCAAGTCGATCGTTCTCAGCCAGACTTACAGGCAAACTTCGGTCCCGGCAAAAGAAGCCCTCGACAAAGACCCTGAGAACCGCCTCCTGGCCCGCCAGGCTCGCGTCCGTGTCGATGCCGAAGTCGTGCATGACCTCGCCCTGTCCAGCGCCGGTCTGCTCACAGAGCGCTTCGGTGGCCCCAGCGTTCGCCCCTATCAACCCGAAGGCTACCTCGCCTCACTGAACTTCCCCAAACGCGACTACGCCGCCAGCAAAGGCCGCGATCTCTACGCCCGCGGCCTCTACACACAATGGCAGCGCACCTTCCTCCACCCCAGTCTCATGACTTTCGACGCCCCCTCGCGCGAAGAGTGCACCGTCAACCGCAGCAACTCCAACACCCCGCTCCAGGCCCTCGTCCTGCTCAACGATCCCACCTACGTCGAAGCCTCCCGCGTCTTCGCACAGAAGATGCTCAATGAAGGCGGCAAGACCCTCAGTCAACAAATCGATTGGGCCTTCGAGCGCGCGCTCAGCCGCCCCGCCACGGCAGAAGAGAAGAC
>CAZZGS010000908.1:0-2327 GCA_964653845.1 uncultured Bryobacter sp. | reverse complement strand
GGTGTACAAAGCTCAGCCTCAAGCGGCATTCTTGAGATTGACAAAATAGGCCAGGTAATTCGTGAAGTCAGCGACATTGTTGGCGTCATCGCATCTGCAATCGAAGAGCAGGCTGCCTCAACTCGTGGCATCTCCCGGAACATCTCCGAGGCCTCAATCGGTGTCGCCGATGCCAACGGCCGGGTGGCAGAATCCTCAAGCGTTTCCGGTGAAATCGCTCGCGACATTCATGCCGTAAGGCAGGTGGCATCAGAGATCTCCGCCGGGAGCCAGAGCATGAGTGCAGGTGCCGCTGGATTGAGTACACTTGCTGAACAGCTCAACCGAACCGTCGCCCAATTCCAGATTTAGACTTGGCACAGGACATCCCACCCATGATCAAGACTGAAGAATTACAGCCATTGCGAACCAATCTTCTGGCCGCATTCAAATTGCGCGATTCGCTCTACGCCCTCGATGCCGCAATCGTACTTGAAGTGATCCGTGTGGCCGAGATTAGTCCGGTACCGCATGCTCCAGCCGAAGTGGTTGGTGTTATCAACCTGCGCGGCCGCATTGTGACCTTGATCGACATCGGTTTGATCCTTGGATTTCCTCCCGCCAGCCTTACCCGGCAAAGTCGAATCTTCATTGTCGAAGACCACGGTGAATATACCGGGTTGCTGGCCGATCAAGTCAGCGAAGTAACTGAAGTTGCCGATCTTGATTTGCAAGTGCCCCCTGCCAATATCCCCCAGGAACAATTGAAGTTTTGCCGAAGCGTCTACAGAGCATCCAGTCGCGTTGTCTTGCTTCTGGATGCCACGGCGCTGCTTGAGTCGGTTCAACTCGCAGGCAACCTGCCCCAATAGACAAGGAACAAACAAATGAGCTTCTGGCTGAGTTTTTGGAATCAGGCTTCGATCCGTCGAAGAGTCTTGCTCGGTGCAAGTTCTTTACTCCTGCCCATGATGGTGCTTTTCTACTTCAATGTCGAGCAACTCGCCGTCAATATCGATTTTGCCCAAAAGGAAATGAAGGGCAATGAGGTCCAGCGCCCGTTGCTTGCATTGCTAGCGCAAGACCCTCGTCTGGGCGTTTCTGCCGACATGCGCTCCTTCTCAACTCAACTCGATGCAGTTGCGCAATCGCTTGGTCTTCCAGCCAATCTCTCTGCACGGCTTTCCGCTCTTGATGCCAGCCGCCGCAATGCCGGACAGCAAGGCCTGGAGGCATGGACCCGCGAAGTCCGCTCCTCCATTACCAAGGCTGGCGACGGCTCAAACCTGACGCTGGATCCCGAAATGGATAGTTATTATCTGGCGGACGTCACCTCGGTTGTTACGGCGCAAGCACTTGATCGGCTCAATACTCTAGAGGCATTTGTCTCGTCCCGGCCGCCTGCCCGGTGGCTCGATGAGGCCGATCGTACGCAGATTTCTGTTTATCAGTCACTAATAGACGAGTCAGACATGCAGAGAATCAAGGGTGACCTGGAAACGGCGATTGTCGAAAACGGCAAAGCTGCCCGTGGCCCAAGTGCAAGCCTCAAACCAACAATCGAGCCATTGGCCGCTGACTACGTTGCCAAACAGCAGCTTCATCTTGGGCTATTGTCGAAACTTGCCAAGGGGCAAAACGTATCTCTTGCCGAGCTTGAAGCCTCGGATTCGACGGCCCGCAATTCGCTGTTCGCGTTATCGATGGCCGCATCCAGCGAACTCGACAAAATTCTCGAAATGCGTATTGCCGCCTATGGCAGCTACCGCATGAAGATCATCCTCGGGACGCTGTTAGCCCTGGGCCTCGCTGCCTTCCTCCTTGTTGCCATTGTCAGTGGAATTACGCGGCCGCTCTCCGATGTGGTCGCAAACCTGATTCAGGTTTCAGAACAAGATCTTAGTGGCAGCCTGCCAGAGCGGTATCTGCTCCGTGGGGACGAGGTTGGCAAACTAGCGCAGGCCAGTCGCGCCGTGTCCACTAGTCTCAACTCGGTGATAGAAGACTTGCGACAAAGCGTAGTTGTTCTGCTTGAGTCTTCCGCGCAACTGGACTCGAGCTCGAAGAGTTTGAGCTTGGGCGTGGACTCCACCGTAATTCGGGCCCAATCGACAGCCGCTGCCGCAGAAGAGTTGAGCTCCAACATCAACTCGATCGCCGTTGCCATGGACGAAGCCACCACCAATTTCGGTAGTGTGGCGTCAGCTTCGGCTCAGATGACCGGGACCATTGCCGGCATTGCCTCTAGTTCTGAACAAGCCCGTTCTACGACCTCTCAGGCTAGCCGCCAGGCCGATTTGATCCTCGAGCAGATGCAGCGACTGAGCGAGTCGGCCAATGCCATCGGT
>CAZZGS010000907.1:0-2327 GCA_964653845.1 uncultured Bryobacter sp. | reverse complement strand
GTTCGCGGGCCTGTGCCTACAGAACCGCATCGGGTCGGGCTAAATGGCCAAATAGGGATCCGATTGAGGAGAAAGGCGGGGTTAATCTTTACCGCTTTGTTGCGAACAGCCCGATTTCAAATTTTGACGCCTTAGGTCTTGAGTCGCTAGACGCTGATTGCGTCAGGAAAGCAACGGACGCCTACGACTCGTGCATTCGCGACTGTGATATCGCTGCTGCAGTAATCGGGACAACTGGCCTGATTGCGGCAGGAGCTTGTGCAGCGACCGGAGCTGGTGCGGCAGTCAGTATTCCAGTGGGTGGGTACTTCTTCGTAAAGGGAGCCGTAATAAGGAACGAATGCAGAAAGAATTGCAAACGGGATTTAGACAAAAGGCTCCCCGAATGTAAGGATGTCAAGTGTAGTGATCCTTCCTCGCAGTTTCCTACGCCCTCTCCATGTAGCAATTGATTATTATGAGTGAAGCAATCCAGTCTAAGCGGTCGCAATTACAGTCAAGTGAAGGAATGTCAATCGGGTGGAGCATAGTCGCTGCTCTTGTTCCTGTCTTTGGGATCGGTGTTCTTGTGGCGATCGATTCCGGTGGCCCCGTCCCAAGAGCATTGCTATCTCTTAGTGCTGTTCTTTTACTGGTTTTGTTCGCCCTTCCTCCAAATGCCCGGCGGCAAAAGTTTCATAAATTGTCGCCTTCGATACAGATTAGGTTATTTATTGCTTTACTCTTGCTTGTGGCGGCTGTGTTCAGCATTGAATTCCTGTTGTAGTGTGATGTTCTGGCAGGTGACGCGACCAGCTGCGCAAATGAACTGTACACGCCAACCAATGCGGCGCCCGTGCCTGCAAAAATGATTTGGCGCGTGGGACAGCATCTCGGTTACGAACGCTTCGGCTACGCGTATGACGCGGCGGGCAACCTCAATCGCCGAACGAACAACGCGCTGGTGCAGAGCTTCACGGTGAACAACCTGAATCAACTGAGCAACGCCACGCGCAGCGGCACGTTCACGGTGGCCGGGGCGACCACGATTGCCGCCAGCAGCGTGACGGTGAACACCCTCAGCGCCGAGCGCTACGCGGACCACACCTTCGCCAAGGATGGTTTTACTCTGGCCAACGGCACCAACACCTTCACGGCCATCGCGACCGACAGTCTCGGCCGTGGCGACACGAACGCGATCACAGTGAACCTGCCCGCCACGGTGAATTATCTCTACGATGCCAACGGCAACCTGAGAACGAACGGAACGCGCATCCTCGAATACGACGACGAAAACCAACTGACCCGCGTGACCGAACCGAGCGCGTGGAAAGCGGAGTTCACCTACGACGGCAAGATGCGGATGCGGATCAGCAGGGATTTTGAATGGCGCAACGGGGTGTGGGTGCTGACCAACGAAGTGCGCCGCATCTATGACGGGATGCTCGCGCTCCAGGAACGCGATCAGTTCAATGTTCCGAAGCTGACCTACACGCGAGGGAAAGATTTGAGTGGAAGTCTGGAAGGCGCGGGCGGCATCGGAGGATTGCTCGCCCTCTCAGATCACAAATCACAAGTTCTCGATCACTCCTATTTCCACAGCGACGGTAATGGAAATGTCACGGCTTTGGTCGATGCAAACCAAAACGTGGTGGCTCGCTACCTTTACGATCCCTTCGGCAACACGCTCTCCGCCACCGGCCCCAAAGCCGCGCTGAACCGCTATCGCTTCTCAAGCAAGGAATGGCACGGGCTAAGTGGCATGGTCTATTACGGCTACCGCTGGTACGTTCCTGAATTGCAGCGGTGGCCAAACAGAGACCCGTTGGGTGAACCCGGCTTTGAACTTATGCGCAGAGCCAATCCTTGGGAACGGACAAGCAGTCGCGGCATACCAGCAGAAGTGAACCAAGGGCCGAATCTCTACGCCTACGTGGCCAATGACCCTCTCAACAAAATCGACCCCTTGGGATTGGACTGGCTCGATTGCATGGCCAAGTGCATCGAAGACAACGACCCGTTGAACAACCTCGGAAAAGCTGCAGCAACAGCAGTCGGTGGAACGTGCCCGTATCGAGGCCCACTTCCAAAGATTTTCGGACGTAAACTGGGAACGCGCCTGACAACAGTTCCGAGCATGGCGTCTGAGGCTCTTGGGTTGGGTAAGGGGAATTGGCTGAGAGCAACCGGTCGCTTCTTCTCCCCGCTCTGGGTTGGCTACGGACTTTATTTGGCCGGTGTCGAAGCGATGTGCGTCGGCAGATGCACCGGCGACCCGGATTACTACAACCATTAAGGGCACTTCCAAAAACTCCTAATGTAAATTTAGCAATAAGTGGAGATTGAAT
>CAZZGS010000906.1:0-2334 GCA_964653845.1 uncultured Bryobacter sp. | reverse complement strand
GATCCCGGACGATCTGCACCCGGCGATACGTCAAGTGGCAGCGCCGATTCGACAGAAGGGCAAGAACACAAAGCTTGCCGACGAGTTTATTCAATTTCTGCAATCGCAAGTGGGCCGCTCGATCTTTGCCCGGAATGGCTATAATTTGATGCCAGCCGCCCCAAGCTTGAGGCGCTGAATGAGCGCCACGTGCGGGGCCGCCGTCGTTGGCGCGCCGCCGCTGAGCCTGGGGTCGTCTGCGATTTCTATGCCTCGGGCGTAGGGAACAAAACCGGATTTCACGTAAAAGGCCAAGGCTCGTTGGGAATCGTGGGTGCAGGTGTGGACGAAGAAGCGCTCGGGGTCATGGCTCCAGGCATGCTCGATGGCAATGCTCATCAAATAGCGTCCGATCCCCCTGCCTACTAGATCGCCCGCCAGGCCGAAGAACTTCAGCTCGATCTCGGGCATCGAGCGTCGATCTATCTCAAGTAGCCCCTTGTCTTCGCCTTGATGTGACAGAGCGAAGACATCTACACACTCATCCTGGATGGCAGCCTTGAGCTCGTCATCCGACATGCGCAGGCGGCTAAACCAGAGCCACTCTTGGCCGACACGGCGGAAGAGATCGCGGTACCAATCGAGATCGGGCTGAAGCACGCGTCGCACGCTGACGGCCTCTGGAGTCAAAACAGAGCGGGATTCCGGCCTTGTGCGCATCTCAAGATAGGTAACTACGGCAGCAATCTTGCCATCGGGGATCGGCGTGTAGCCGTCGGCGAATTCCATCTATCTATTCATATCGCAGAGCTTCGATCGGGTTGAGCTGGCTGGCGCGGTTGGCGGGCAGAATTCCGAAGACCAAGCCTACGGCGAAGGAGACGAAAAATGCAACCACTACGCTAACGGGCGAGATGGTTACGCCAAACTCGGGGAAAAGCCATTGCGCGATGAGAGGTCCGCTGACGCCGACGAGGATGCCGAGGAGGCCACCGCCGGTTGAGATCAACACTGACTCCATCAGGAACTGCGCGAGGATCTCGCGGCGCGAAGCTCCGACAGCCATCCGAGTGCCGATCTCTTTGGTTCGCTCGGTAACGGTAACGAGCATGATATTCATGATGCCAATGCCGCTGATGACGAGAGCAATAGCCGCTACGAGGATGAGCACGAAGGTCAGAATGAGGCTAATGTTTTTAGCTGTTTCGAGAATGGCACCGAGATTGTCGACGAAATAGCGGGCACCTTTGCGATGCCTGGCCTCGAGGATCAATTTCACATCGGCTGTTATGCCTTCAACATCTTCGGCACGCTTAGCTTGGATGTACATCGGGTCGATGCGCTCCACCCGGTTGTAATAGCGAAGGACCGTGATAGGAACTACCATGGCCCGTTCGGCCAGTTCACTCAAGCCAAAGCTCTGTACGCGCTCGCGGAAGACGCCGATGACTACAAACTGGTGGTCTTTGACTTTGAGCAGCTTACCTATCGCCGCCTGGTTGCTGCCATAAAGCAGGAGGGCTAGAGGTTCGGTGAGCATCGTCACCTTGGTTCGCTGTTTGACTTCGTCAGCATCAAAGTAGCGGCCCGAAAGCAGGATCAGGTTTCGCACCTTTGGGTAGTATTCGTCCACCCCGAGAACACTCGTGTCTTGTGGCTTGCCGTCGATGACGAGGCTGTTGTTGCTCGACATGGTGGCGGTGACGGCGACAATACGATCTGCCAGCTTGGTGCGAACGGCTTCAACGTCGGTGAGTTTTACGAAGTCGGCTTCACTCTGCTCACTTTCGCGACTGCCGGCTTCAAAATAGGCCCAGACTACGTTCGAGCCGATGCCCTTGATCTGATCGAGAATGAACTCAGTGCTGGTAAGCGAAATGGTGACTACGAGAATGACGCTGGCGTTGCCGATGACGAGCCCAAGCGAGGTGAGAAGAGTACGAACCTTGTTCGCCTTCAGTGCCTCATAGCTGGACTTGAGAACCTCACCGATTTTCAAGTTTCAGGCTCCCTCGATCTTGGCAAGGAGTTTGCGGGCTTCGTCTCTGTGGTCATCATCCGGTTTGACCTTGCTTGCCAGATACTGCTGCAGGAGTTGGCGGGCTTCCTTCAGGTTGCGCTTCTGCTCAATTAGGATGTTCGCCCTTTCCCACAAATAGGTGGGGTGATTGGGTTCGATTTTTCGGGCCTGCTCGAATATGGCATCACTTTCCTGTGTGCGGCCACGCCTGGCCACAAACTTGGCAAGGTCAACGACGCGCCCGATCTGTTTTGGGGCCAATTCCATGCTTCGTCGAAGTGAGGCTTCGGCGGTGTTGAAGTCTTTCTTTTCCTCTGCCACACGGGCTATGGGGG
>CAZZGS010000905.1:0-2337 GCA_964653845.1 uncultured Bryobacter sp. | reverse complement strand
GGATTTGAGTACCGGTGAGGCGGGCGGCTTCGAGCGCGGCGGGGGGAGTGGTTGGGCCGGTGAGGAGGGCCTTTGCTTCGAGGTCTTCGAGGTAGAAGCGGAAGTCATCAAGAGTGTAGCTGGGGTTGAGAGGAGCTGCTGCGGCGGCGCAGGACACGCTGAGGAAGGCAGAAGCCATTTCAGGGCCGTTGGGGAGGACGATGGCGATGCGATCGTGTGGGCCGATGGAGAGGGCGCGGAGGTGGCAGGCGTGGGACTGGGTTTGAACCCAGAGGCTGGCGTAGTCGAGAGGGTCGCGGCCAGGGGCGAGGAGGGCTGGGGCATCAGGGGCCAGGTGGCTCGCTTGAGAAAGAATTTGGGAGATGGGGTGCATTTATTGGAGTGGCCCGGGTAGTTCTGAAACGAAAACTTTGAACTTGGCACCTTCCATTCGGAAGTCCGCGAGAACTTCAATATTGTAATCGATTTGACCGTTGGTGCAGGCGGTCAGGAGCTTGCGGAGGTGCTCGAGATGCTGAGTGGAGGGGGGCAGCCTGTAGAAGAGTTCGGCACGGATAGTGGAGAGGGAGGTCTGGACGAAGCGGTATTGGAGGAGCTCTGTTTCGTCGCGGAGGGCGACATCGACTATGGCGCAGGAAACCTTCTGACCACTGGGCAAAGTGATCATGTCGGGATTGCGGCCTATGGGAGGGTAGAGGAGCGCGGTATTGCGGCCGCAGGAGCATGGCTCGAGTTTCTGGCGGCAGAGGTCGCCCTGTTCGTAGCGGATGAATGGCATGGCGAGCTGATCGAGTGCGGTGATAGTGACTGAGCCGGATTCGCCGGGAGAAACGGGTTGGCCGGAGGCGAGGAGTTCGACGTGGAGGGCGTCTTCTTCGACATGAAGGCCGGTGCGGTGTTCACAGACGGCGGCGATGCGGCCGACCTCACTTGAGCCGTAGATATCGACAATTTCGAGGCCAGGACTTTCGGCGAGCAGACGCTGGCGGAAGGGGGCATCCATGACCTGGGCCGAGGTGATCATGATGCGGGGCTGGACGAGTTGGTGGAGGGTTTTGCCGGTGTGATAAAGGACGGTCTTGAGTGAGCTGGGGTAGACCCAGAGGACGTCGGGACGGGTGGCTTCAAAGCGGGCGGAGAGTTCCTGATGGGTGAGAGTGCAGGGAATTACTTCCATCCTGTAGAGGCCGAGCCAGCGGTGGAGGCGTTGCGGGCGCGAACGTGTGGGGCCGAGGAGGATGAGTTGGTCGCGGGGGCGAACGCCGACTGAAATCAGCATGCGGAACTCGCGAAGGCGGCGGGATTGTTGTTCCTGTTGGGAATACCGGACTATGAAGGGAACGCCGGAATGGCCGCTGGTGTGTTGGGAGAGGGGGTTGCAGCTGCCTGTTGCGAGGGCGCGATCGCCGGCATCGCGGAGCATGGCTTTGGTGGTAACGGGGATACGGATGAGATCGGGGAAGTCTGCGATATCGCCGGGCTGGACGTTGGCTTTTTGCAAGAGGTCGCGGTAGTAGGGGACGTTAGTGTACGCGTGGTGGATGAGCTGGTGGAGTTTTTGACGGCGGAATGCTGCGAGCTGAAGGGCAGGCCATTCGGCCCGTTTTCGGGTTTGCCAAAATTCCAGAATTTCGCCGATCATGAGGTTGCTATTTTCGAGGAGAAGGACTTCATTTTGCCACTGATTTCCGCCTGGAGCCGGGAGACGATTTCGATTTCGATTTTGACAGATGGACCGATTTGTTCGCAGAAGACGGAGTTGACTGCGGCCGGGTCGAAGGATTGAGCAGAGAAGGGGAGGATTTTGAGATGGAATAAATCGTAGTTGCGTTGTTTGATCTGGACCTGGCGGATACCGGGAATGGACTGGAGAGGGGCGAGAAGGACCAGGGCCGGCATTTTGGTGCCGTCAGGACGAGAGATTAGGTCGTCGAGGCGGCCGTCGACGCTGCGGATGAGGGGAAGACTTCTGCCGCAAGGGCAGGGGCCATCGCCGAGGGTGACATAGTCTCCGAGTTGGTAATTCAGGACTACAGTTGCGCGATTGACGAGGTTGGTGAGGATCAATTCGCCGCGCTGGCCTGGGGCGACATCCTGACCGTTGGGGTCGACAACACGAAAGGCGACCTGATCGGTGGAGATGTGAAAGCCGGTGCGATGTTCGCATTCGAAGCCGATGCGAAGGGCTTCGACGGACTGGTAGGTGCTGAGGACGGGGATGTCCATTGAAGTTTCGATGAGGTGGCGATCGGAGGGGAGCATGGCATCGGCACCATAGGTGATGGCAAGTGGTTTGTGGAGGGACGTGCCCGAATCGTGAACCCAACGGTAAAAGGC
>CAZZGS010000904.1:0-2337 GCA_964653845.1 uncultured Bryobacter sp. | reverse complement strand
ATGTGGACCTTGATGACATTGCCGGTAGCAATTTCGGCGTACCAGAAATTGAGGCGGTTGTCGTGGAAGGCGATGTACTTGCTATTGGGCGACCACTGCGGGTTGCGATAGTAGGCTGGGTCTTTAGAGATGAAGATTTTCTTCGCTTCGCCGATGCCATTTTGAGGTTTGATGTGGAGGGCGTAGGGGCCGTCCCGATCGGAGAAGTAGGCGATACTTTGGCCATCGGGTGACCATTCCGGGGAGCGCTCCATCACGCCTGGGGTGTTGGTGAGATTGCGGGTGTCGCCCTTTGCGACGGGAACAGTGAGGATTTCGCCGTGGGCTTCTACGACGGCGCGCACGCCGGCGGCGGAGATTCCGATGTTACGGATTTCATTTGAAACATCGCTGAAGCGGGGGCGGACCTCTGGCATGTCGCCGGTGATGTCGATTTTGACGATGCTGTCTTTGCCTGTTTTGACGTCGTAGATGTGAATGTCGCCGAACTGGTCGTAGACGATTCCGCCTGGGCCGGCCTTGGCAGAATTGATGTCGTAGCCGGTGTTCTTCACCAGATCGGTGACGGCCTTGGTAGATGGGTCGTAGCGGTAGAGGCTGGCTTTACCGGTGCGGTCGGAGAGGAAGTAAACTTTGTCGCCGAGCCACATGGGGTCGAAGTCTTGAGAGTCTGTGCGGGGAATCTTGACGGTGTCGAGAGTGGCCATGTTGGCTAGCCAGATGTAGCTGGCGCGGCCACCGCGATAGCGCTTCCAGGCGGTGTAGTTGGAGAAGCCGCCGCCTACGCCGAGAGGAGCGTAGGCGAACATTTTGCCGTCGGGCGAGTGGGCGCCAGAGTAGCCCATGGGCAGGGGCATGGCTTCGGGGAGGCCGCCATTGGGCGAGACCGTGAAGAGCTTGGAGTAGCGAGAGAAAGAATCGCGGCCGGAGCGGAAGATGATGCGCTTGCCGTCGGGAGTCCAGCCGATGGCGCTGTCGGGATCGGGGTGGTAGGTGATGCGCTTGGGCGTGCCGCCGGTGACGGGGACGGTGAAGACATCGACGTTACCATCGTACTCGCCGGTGAATGCTACGGTTTGGCCGTCGGGTGAGAAGGCGGGTTCAGACTCTGTACCGACGCCGGAAGTGATGCGGATGGCGGTGCCGCCGGTGCGGGCGACGGTCCAGAGGTCGCCAGCGTAGGAGAAGGCAATGTGGGTTTGACTGAGGGCGGGACGCTGGAGGAGCTGGCGGCCTTCGGCTGACAATAGAGAGGCGAGGGTGAGCAGCAGAGCCAGATGTTTCATCATTGAGATTAGCGTAGCAATTTTGAGGCGGGCGTCTCTTCGGGATGCCTTAACATGTAGATCTGAAGTGTTCTTCCCAGTACTTATAGAGGAGTTGATCCGATGCCGATTAAATATCCGCTGGGTTTGCTTTTTCTGATAAGTCAGATATCGCTGGCCCAACCACCTTCCAATCCTAAACCGTCGAGCGACTTGTCCTCCCCATCCTTGGCCATGCACGGCAGGCTTCCGAGATATTTCCGCTCTGGCCCGCCTATTGCTGAAGAGCTTGCCGCTGCGCGAGCGGGAGCAGCACCCAAAAACATTCAATGGAAAGGTTTGCGTTTTCTTGTCCATGATGCCGATAGCCTCAAAGACATTACTAACAGTGGTGCAGAAGCAATTTACGAGAAGCTCAGCTGCAATGCGGATCTAGTAGTTCTAGGAAAAGTAATGGCGAATACTAGCCATCTATCTTTCTGGGGAACTGTTTATACGGACTACTTATTTCACGTTGAATCCATATGGAGAGCGAAACCATTAAACGCTAACCCGCCATCATTGAATCAACAAATTATCATCACCAAACCAGGAGGAGCACTGCTCGTAAATGGAGATCCGGTATCTTTCGAATTTGAAGGATTCCCTGAGCTCAAACCCGGAATAACATATATTCAATTCGTCAAGCTAATACCAGAGAGCTTAGCGTATCAATCAATAAATGAGTATTCAACTCTCGAAGCCAATGGCGAAGACTGGTCGTTGATCCGAGGTTCTTCGAGAATTAAAATCCCTCGACTCAATCAGGATGGCATTCGAGTATCGGTTTCAAATTGGACGAAAAGTTGCAAAGATTAAAAGAGTGACGCACTAGATTGGTCAAATTGTGAATTTCGCCTCAGGGCAGAAGTTGGTTTTATGGATTAGACGAAACGGCATCCAGCGGTGAACGAGATCGGTCGCCGCTCCTCATTCTGAATATTGTAGGTTGTGAATTAGTAGGTGACGCGGACCCCGAGTTGGATATAGCGGGGGAAGTTGGCTTGTTGAGTGATTCGGCCAAAGTTGACGT
>CAZZGS010000903.1:0-2337 GCA_964653845.1 uncultured Bryobacter sp. | reverse complement strand
AAGCCAGAACGCCGGCTTCTCCCTCAACACAACCAATCTCGTAAACCCCAACGCCTACTCCTTCGAGATGCTCTTCGCCTTCACAGACCGGCCAAATTCCTGGCGCCGTGTCTTCGACAACCAGAACCGCACCTCAGACCGCGGCCTCTATATCAACCCCAGCAACAGATGGGAATTTTCGACCCTAGCCACAGGCACAGTCACTTCACCCAACGGCCCATACATCCACATGGTTCTCACTGTCATTGATGGACGTGCCCGCCTCTATCTCAACGGTACTCTCGACATCAACCTGCTCACAACATCAATGAACCTCGCTACCCCAGACCGCATCGTCAACTTCTTCCTCGACAACACGACACCCTCTTCAATCACAGACTTCGCCTCCGCTCGAGTCGCCCTCCTACGCGCTTACACCAACGCTCTCTCCGACTCCGAGGTCCGCGACCTCGCCGCCAACCCCTTCAGCAACTCCGTCGGCGCCACCGCACCCTCCTTCACTTCTGCGGGCGTCCGCAACGGAGCCACCTTCTCTGAAAATATCCCAATTGCACCCGGTGCCTTCTTCACAATCCTCGGCTCCGCACTCAGCGACGTCACGAGCGACTGGACCGGCCGCTTCGACGGCGCAAACGCCCCCACCACCCTCAACGGCACTCGCGTCCTGATCAATGATCGCCCTGCCTTTATCTCCTTCACCTCACCAGGCCAGATCAACGCCATCGCCCCCGACACAATCGTCCCCGGCAACGTCAGCATCGTCCTCGAACGCAACGGCGTCCGCAGCGCCGCCGTCCCCGCACAAGCCCGCGCCGTCAATCCAGCCTTCTTTACCTACGACCAGCGCAACCGCCGCTTCATCGCCGCGCTCACGGCCGACAACAGCGCCTACATCGCCCCGTCAGACCTCTTCGGCGTTTCAAGCATCAACGGCATTGCGGTCCGTCCGGCTCGCCCAGGAGACTTCGTGATTGCTTATGGCATGGGTATGGGACAAACCAATCCCAACCTGCCCGCCGGCACAATCCCGCCAGTACGCGAGGGTGGCCACCCCGCCTCTGGCACAGTCAGCCTCCGCCTTGGCACTGCCACACTCAACCCGCTCTACGTAGGCCTCTCCAGCTTTGCCGGCGTCTACATCGTCGGCTTCCAGGTCCCACCACTAGCCAACGGCGACTATGAACTCCAGATCACGATCAACGGAACTTCCTCCCCAACCGGAGTCGTAATCCCCGTTTCTCAGTAGGCTAATCAAAATCCATGGCCGAGCCCGAATCAAGCAGAACAAAATACGCCAAGGCTTGAGACATGACTTGCCGTCGTGTCACCCAATACTTCAACTTCGATCTAGCACATAAATATGACCATGCGTAAACCACATGTCGCTAATGAATTCAATTCGCGTTTTACCCGTGCTGCCGTTACGATGCTGAATTGCACAATTTTGGTTGGACTGAGTGCTGGTGCGGCTTCAATGTCTCTTGAGGCTCAGATGCTTCGGCAAATCAATGTCACAGTTACAGACCCTCTAAACCGCTTTGTCACTGGCTTGGAACGAGAGCATTTTGAAGTAGTCCAGCAAGGCGTGCCACTTTCGATTGCCGCCTTCTCTGCCCCTGAGTCTCAGATTACAATAGCTTTGGTAACCGACACACCGTTGCAGGGAAGTGTTGGAGTCGCCGGCCCCAAAGAGCTTCTCATTCAGACAAGATCTTTGGCGGATGACTTAACCCAACTCTCCGCATCCACCAACACAAGAAAGTATCTCGTGATGACCACTTCGACAACAGGGAATATGTCGATTCCTGGAGGAATTGAGGCGCAAATTGTCGAGCCAGCCAACTTGAGCCGTGCAGTAATCGAACTTCGCAATCAATACGTTTTACTTGTTGGGGGCGTCGGCCCCAGTGCGGAATTTGAAGTCGTTTTGAAGCAACCGCGGGGATTGCCAACCTTGCGACCCAATTGGAAGCCAGCAGCGGTGAAGTGAAACGCAGGATCTCGCGCAACAGCTTAACTTACAGATAGTCCGTCGAGTAGTCGAGCAATGCGCGATGCAACTGGGCTTCCAGTGCCCCCCGATCCATCACTGTCTCATCGGATACAAATCCACACTCAGGCTTCCTGGTAAAAAGGCTGCTGCCAATTAATCGGATTCGACGACCAGACTCATGATGACCCAAGAAGCGCCAGAGCAGTGCGATGCGTTTGTCTTGGCACAAAGCGCGTTCAAAGTAGAAGGTACCATCGGGAGCAAGTTCTAACAGATGTTGCAACCAGTCCTCGGCAAACTGGTCGATAGCCCGGCCATTCCAGGCAGTCTGCAACCAGTCGGCA
>CAZZGS010000902.1:0-2338 GCA_964653845.1 uncultured Bryobacter sp. | reverse complement strand
ATTCCGACACCTACTTCGCCAACGGTGCCGCTGCCATGGATCACTACAACCGGCGCCTCGAAAAATCAATCGGCCAGAACGACCAAACCCACTCGCTCAAGTTCTCCACCATCTATGAACTCCCCTTCGGCAAAGGCCGCAAGTGGATGACCGGCGGCTTCCTCAATCAAGCCCTCGGCGGCTGGCGCATCGCCGCGATCCAGTCCTATTCCAGCGGGCTGCCGATCGCCCTTCAACGCAACAATCCTTTGCCGATTTTCAATGGTCAGACGCGGCCAGTCGTCGACGACTATGAAAATTGGCGCGCCCCCATTGCAGGCGACAGCTTCGACCCCAACGTCGACCGCTTCCTCAAGCCGGCCAGCCAGTTCCCCGCCCAGCCCGCTGCCGCCTTCGGTAACGCCACCCGTTTCAACCCCAAGCTACGCAGCTTCTGGAATCAGTCGGAAAACGTAAGCCTCGCCAAAACCTTCCGCGTCGGCGAGCACCTCCGCATCGACCTCCGTGGTGAAGCTTTCAATATCTTCAACCGCACCATCTTCGGTACCGGCAGCACCAACCTGAATGCGGGAACTTTCGGGCAGGTGCAGAACCAGGCCAACGACCCCCGTCAAATGCAAGTCGGGCTAAAGATTTACTGGTAAAAAGAATTACGATAAATTCGTGGCGGTCGCCTAACCTTTCAGAAACCGCCACGTCCACATATTCATCCTAATTCCATGCCGCAGTCCAAAACGCAGCCTACCGGTCCGTCAACACTCCTCAAAACCCTCGAAACAGAGATGGAGCGTAACTGGAGTGCTTTCAAAAAACTCCCCACCCCTCCCTTCTATTTGGCTTATGAAATAACCGAATATGAATCGGCAAATGTTACCGGCAGCTTCGGCACCCTTGTTTCTTCATCCTCAAATGAAAAAACCCGCTATCTCGACATAGATCTCCGCGTCGGCTCACCGACTCTCGACAACTACCACCCTGTCCGCGGCAGCATGTTCAACATGCTGGATAATTTCAACCCAGTTACAATTCCTATCGAAGATGACCCCGCCGCGATCCGCGCCGCCATCTGGTATCAAACCGATCAGCGCTACAAACGCTCTATCGAACAATGGATCGCCGTCCAGACCAACGTAAAGGTCAAAGCCGAAAACACCGACAAAGCCGGAGACTTCTCCTCTGGCCCAGCCGAGTCCTTCGTCGAACCGGTTGTCAAACTCACCGGCTTCGACCGCAAAGTCTGGGAAGAAAAAGTTCGCAGGTACACCAAGCCCTTCCGCCGCTTCGGCAACGTCTATCAGGCCGAAGCCCGCCTTAACATCTCCATCGAAACGCGCATCTTCGTCAACAGCGAAGGCAGCCGCATCCAGACCTCGCAACCCTACTATCGCCTCGGCATCACTGGCTTTGCCAAAGCCGACGACGGCATGGAACTCCCCAAGGCTGAATACTGGCACAGCTCCACGATGGAAGGCCTGCCCACCGACGAAGTAGTCCTCGCCAAAGTCGACCAGATCGCCAAAGACCTGATGAAGCTCAAGCTTGCCCCAGTCATGGAACCTTACTCCGGCCCAGCCATCCTTTCCCCGCGAGCCACCGGCGTCTTCTTCCACGAAATCTTCGGCCATCGCATCGAAGGCCAGCGCACCAAGAACGAAGACGATGGCCAAACCTTAAAAGACAAAGTCGGCCAAAAGATCCTACCTGAATTTCTGAACGTCTACTCAGACCCAACCCTCAAAAAGTACGGCTCCTCCGAACTCGCCGGCTTCTACCGCTTCGATAACCAGGGCATCAAAGCACGCCGAGTCACGGTCGTAGAAAAAGGCGTCTTCAAGAACTACCTGATGTCTCGCACGCCCATAGATGGCTTCCCTGCCTCCAACGGCCACGGCCGCCGGCAGGCCGGCTACAACGTCGAAGCGCGCCAGTCCAATCTGATCGTCGAAGCTACAGAAACCATCACACGAGAAGAACTCAAGAAGAAGCTCATCGAAGAAGTCACCAAAGCCAAGCTCCCATACGGACTCTTCTTCGACGACGTCCAGGGTGGCTTCACGATGACTGGCCGCCAGGGCCCTAGCGCCTTCACAGTGATTCCGGTAATGACTTACCGCATCTATCCAGACGGTCGCGAAGAACTCGTCCGGGGCGTCGACCTCATCGGCACGCCCCTCACCACCTTCGGCAAGATCACCGCCGCTGCCAACGACCCATCCGCCTTCAACGGCATATGCGGCGCAACCTCCGGCGGCGTCCCGGTAAGCGCCGGCGGTCCTTCCCTTCTCGTAAGTCAGGTCGAGATCCAGAAAAAACCCAAATCACAAGAACGCGCCCCCAT
>CAZZGS010000901.1:1288-2341 GCA_964653845.1 uncultured Bryobacter sp. | reverse complement strand
ATCCAAGCCTGGGTGCCGTGTGCGCCACCGTGGCCAAAGGTGCCTGGCTTGGACATCGCAGTTTGTCCCTGAGGTACTTGAACAACGCCGACGGTGAGCCCCCAGGCATGGCCTGGAATGAAACCTGCTTTGAGGTCGCCGGTCTGGTTTGCGGTGAGTTGTTCGAAGGCCTTGGGGGAGAGGTAGCGTTTCCCGTCGAGTTCCCCGCCCCGCAGGAGCATTCGGGCGAAGCGGGCGTAGTCAGGTGCGGTGGAGTAGAGGCCACCGTTGGCGGCTGGGTAGCGGTTCTTGTCTGTTGGGGACTTGCCTTGTAGAACAGGGTTGAGAGCGTCAGTCAATTTGCCATCGTCGAGGCGTGCGGGAGTGACCAGACGTTTAATTTGTTTGTCGCTGAGGTAGAAGGTAGTGTCTTTCATCTTGAGCGGAGTGAAGAGACGCTGGTTCAGGAAGTCTGGAAGAGGTTGACCGGAGACGACTTCAACAACGCGACCGAGGAGGTTGATGCCGGACTGGCAGTAGCGCCATTGGGAGCCGGGGGTGAAGAGGAGAGGCCGGTTGGCTGAAAAGGCTACGAGGTCGGCTAGTTTGGTAGCGGTGGCGAGTTGTTGCGGGGTGGCTTCTGGCAGACCTGAGGTATGTGTAAGCATGTGGCGCAAAGTTACCGGGGACTCTGCAAACTCTTTGATGTGTTTGCCGAGAGGATCGTCGATGGAGAGCTTGCCTTCGTCCTGCAGCATGAGGATCGAAACTCCGATAGTCGGTTTCGTCATTGAGGCGATCCAGAAAATGGAACGCTTTTCGAGTTTTTGTGTTTTGGCAGCGCTCGAGAAGCCGAGTGCGGCCAGGTGGGTGATGCCGGTGGGGGTAGCGATCAATGTAACTGCGCCGGGGACTTCGTTCTGATCGAGCATCTTTTGCATGGCGGCGGCGATTTGTTTGTCGTGTTGGCCGGCGTTGACGAGAAGTAGCAAAAGGGCGCAGATCATAGAGGGTAGTTTACGTTAGGCTGAAGTCTGGATGGCAATCAGCGTACAGATTTTTGGTGTGAAGGGC
>CAZZGS010000901.1:0-1278 GCA_964653845.1 uncultured Bryobacter sp. | reverse complement strand
TCTGCGACACGGGCGGCAGAGCGGTTCTTTAAGGAGCGGCGCATACAGATTCACTTTGTGGATCTCAAGCAGAAGCCGATGTCGGCTGGCGAAATCAAGCGATTCATGGACAAGTTTGGGGGCTTGATGGGGCTGATGGATAAGGAGTCGAAGGAGTTTGCGGAGTCCGGGCTGGCTTACCTGAAGGCATCCGACGCAACGCTAATGCAGCGGATCGAGCGAGAACCGAAGCTCTTACGCCTGCCGCTGGTGCGAGGGAGCAACAAGCTGGCGATGGGTTTGGATGAAGAAGGCTGGAAGGCGATGCTGGTTTAGACTTCGCCAGCTTCTTCGGCCAGGCGGGCTAGCTCTTCGTCGGAGATCTCGCTGTTGAGGAGGAGTTGTGCGGCTTCAAGATGTTCGGCGTGCGTGACGAGGTCGATGGGGGCATTCGGATCCATCATGGCCATTCCGGGTTTGGTGGCACCGGCGACCCAGACCGGGATCGATTCCTGGCGGAGGAGCGTCACAGCGAAGCGGGCTTCGGCGAAGGTTTCGTAGGTGGCAATGTGGACGAGGTCGCCATCGGCGGGATCGGGAAAGCCAGCGGCGAGTATGCTCTCGTCGGGAGTTTCAGTGGAGGGCCAGGAGAGGTTTCGCGAGGCCAGTTCTTCGTCGTAGACAGCCTTGGCTTCTTCTGTGAGGTCGTCGGGATTGACTTCGAGAATTGCTTCGTCGGTGAGGTGGGTGAGGTTCTTGCGGAGAGAGTCGAGATTGGTCATGACGGAACTCTCAGTTTAACTACTTCCAATACTCGCGGTCGAGGCTGCGGTATTGCACGGCTTCGGCGATGTGTTTGGCGGCGACCTGCGTTTGGCCTGCAAGATCGGCAATGGTGCGGGCCACTTTGAGCAGCCGGTCGTGGGAGCGGGCGGAGAGGCTGAGTTTTCGGACGGCCATCTCAAGGGTTCTCTCGCCGGAATCGTCGAGCTGGCAGTGCTTGCGGAGTTGAGCGGAGGGGATGCGGGCGTTGAGATGTCCTCGCTCAAGTTGGGTGGCTCGGGCTGATTCTACTCGCTCGCGCATCGCCAGTGAGGATACACCGTCGCCTTGACCTCTGAGCTCTTTGTAATCGACGGCTGGAACTTCGATGTGGATGTCGATGCGGTCGAGCAGGGGGCCGGAAATCTTACCGATGTAGCGCTGGATTTGCGAGCCGGTGCAGCGGCATTCCTTAGCGCGGTCGCCGTAGTAGCCGCAGGGGCAAGGGTTCATGGCGCCCATCAACATAATGTTGGC
>CAZZGS010000900.1:0-2349 GCA_964653845.1 uncultured Bryobacter sp. | reverse complement strand
TCCAGACGCTAACATCCATCAATCACTACCGCGAGGTCGACAGCGGCGCCCACGTCGAGGTGATCGATGGGGAGGCCCTTTGCCTGGAGACGGCGCACCAGGGCGACCAGGCGTTCCACTGCTTCCACCATGGGCGTTGAGTCGAGCATCTGGGAGCCGATGTGGCAGGAAACGCCGGTGACCTTGAGGTTTGGCTGACTCGCGGCTAATTCGTAGGCGTCCTCGATTACGGTCATGTCGATGCCAAACTTGTTTTCCTTGAGTCCAGTCGAGATGTATTCGTGAGTGACGGGGTTTACGTCGGGGTTCACGCGCAGAGCGACGCTGGCGGTTTTTCCGGATTCGCCTGCGACGCGGTTGAGGACTTCGATCTCGGCATAGCTTTCGCAATTGAAGCTGTGGACGCCTTGCTTGATGGCGTAACGGATTTCATCGGCGGTCTTGCCTACGCCGCTAAAGACTACGTTTGAAGCTTTGCCGCCGGCGCGGAGGACGCGGAAGAGCTCACCACCGCTGACAATGTCGAAGCCTGCGCCTTCTTTGGCAAGGACCGAGAGAACAGCCAGATTGGAGTTGGCTTTGACGGCGTAGCAGACGCGGCTGGGCATGCCGGAGAAGGCGTTGGCATAAGCGTGGTATCGCTCGCGGATCATGCCGGCGCTGTAGACGTAAGTTGGGGTGCCGCACTGGTCGGCGATCTTGGAAAGTTCTACCCCTTCGACGCAGAGGCGCCGGTTGCGATATTCGTAATTCATTCCCTATTTCACTTTCAAAATGAGAGCGCTCTGGTCGTCGTGGATGGGGACCGCGGCGCGGAATAGATCGAGCTCGGCGAGCATCTTATTGAAGATGGAAGCGGGTGCGACCTTGCGGAATTTGCGGAAGTGGCGTTCAAGTTCGGTCTGGCCGAAGACGTCGCCTTCTGCGTTGGTCTGATCTTCGAAGCCGTCGCTGAAGAGGCCGATGCGGTCTCCGGTTTTGACTTCATGAGTGATGTCTTCGTATTCGCGGTTATCGAGCAGGCCGAGCGGTACGCCTTCGAGGTGAAGGCGGGTGACTTCGCCGTCGCGCATCAAGAGCGGGAGGCCACCGCCGGCACTGGCGAAGGTGAGTTTCTTTTCGACGGCATCCCAACGAACAAGGAGGAGCGTGACGTATTGGCCATCGACGCGGCGCTCGCAGAGACGGTCGTTCAAGACTTTCATCATCTTGGCCGGAGTGAGGCGGCGGTAGGCCATGCTGCGAAGAAGGCCTGAGACCATGGCACCGTAAAGAGCCGCTGCGGCGCCTTTGCCGCTGGAGTCGCCGAACGCAATGAGGGCGACCTTTTCTTCGATTTCAAAGACGTCGTAGATGTCTCCGGTGACTTCGCGTGCCGGGCGCATGCCCATGCCGATGTCGAGGCCGTGGATCTCCGGGGCTTCCTGCGGAAGCAGAAGGCTCTGAACGCGGCGGGCGGCCGTTAGATCGGCCTCCATGCTTTTTTGCCGGGACGCGACTTCTTCATAGAGTCTGGCGTTTTCGATGCTGGCGGCGACTTGCGGGGCGAGAAGGCCCAGGGTGCGTGAGTGTTCTTCGGTGAAGAAGTTGACACGTTCGCTTTCGATATCCATGATGCCGATGACGCGGTCGTTCACGATCAGAGGGACGGCAACTTCGCTGCGTATGCCGCTGGCGGTTTCGATATAGCGCTCGTCGGTTGCTGTATCGGCGACGCGGATGGCATGACGGGCCCTTACGGCTGCGCCGGTGACGCCACGGCTGAGAGGGATGTCTTCGGTCTTGCGTTCATCGAAGCGAAGACTGAAGCGATTCTTGAGGACCTGTTCGCCTTCATCGACGAGGAGGACGCTGAAGCCGTCGTAATGCACGAGGCTACGGACGCCGCTGGCGATTTTTTCGAGTAGCGAGTCGAGGTCGAGGATCGATGAGAATTCTTTGGTGAGTTGGGTTAGGACCTTGAGGGTCTTGTGGTTTTGCTCGACGCGCTTGTAGAGGCGGGCGTTGTCGACGGCCGAAGCTACGCGGCTGGCGATGAGGCTGAGCAAGGCTTCTTCACGCTTGCCGTAGGCGTTGAGGCGAGTGCTTTCGAGATCAATGACTCCGACTAGACGGCCGCGGGCAACCATCGGTACGGCGAGTTCGCTGCGAACGGCGTCGAGGGCGTTGAGGTAGCGGGTGTCGGCGCGGACGTCGCCTACGTTTACCGGCTTGCGGCTTTCTGCGGAGGCGCCTACAAGGCCTTCACCGAACTTGATGAGGCGTGTACGAACGAGTTCGGCGCGGTGGCCGATCGAGTAACGGACCTTGAGGTGCTTGGAGCGGTCGCTATAGAGAAGGATGGCGAAG
>CAZZGS010000899.1:0-2352 GCA_964653845.1 uncultured Bryobacter sp. | reverse complement strand
TTCGCCCGTAAAGGCCCCTTCCTTGGCCCAGTAAAGATTCTGGCCGCCGACAGTTACATTCGATCCGGCAGAGGCGGCAATCGCCGTTGGCAGGTCGACAAACGGCGCACAGATCACAATCTCGACGTCGGTCGCGTCCTTCACCAGCGGCAGGAAGTCATTGAAAAAAGCAGTCGTCTCGGCCGGTGTTTTGAACATCTTCCAGTTCGCGGCCATCAAGGGGGTTCGCATCCCCTCTAGTTTAGCGTTCGAGCTTCACTCCAAGAATCTCCGCCCACCGCGCGGCTACAGATTCCATCGGCACTGCCGGCGTCTGCCCACGCTTCACACCCTTACCAGACATCACCATCGCCGCCCGGTAATCCGCAAGCCCCGGCCACCAGCCGTGGTTGCCTTTCTCATACGGCGGTACATACAATTCCTTGCCAGGCTTCACCGCAAAGCCCTCATTCCGCTTCGGCTCAAAAGCCGCGACAACATCTGCGCCAGGCGCAAACCGCCTCACCTCATCGAGCGGTACCTCGCGACCCAACTTCCCACTTTCCCGCAACTTCGCCGCCACGCTGGCATCCTTTGTAGTCAACAACCCACCCAGCATTCCCACCTGCATTCCCTTGGCGAATTCCGCCACATTCAGATCCCGGTCCACACGCTCAAAGCCATGGTCCCCAACCACAGCAATCACAGCATCTTTGGGCGCAGCCGCCACAATCTCGGCGATATAGCGATCGGTCACCTCAAGCGTATGATTCGCTTCTTTCTCAAACGGCCCCGCCTCATGAGCCACCGCATCGAGGTCCACAAAGTGCAACAGAATCAGATCCGGCTTCTCGTTCTTCAAAAGATAAACACAAGCCACCTTGCGAGTCCGGTCATCCACCCACTGTTGTTTAAAGCTTGGGTCAAACTTCTCAATTTTCTCGACCAACCCAGGCGTCGCCTTCTCAAAGACCGAAATGTAATCCATACTCCCGCCATCGCGCCAGCGGAAATACTCAGGCAGATTAAAGTCGATATCGGCATTTACTGTCACCGGCCAGGTAATCGCCGCCGACTTCAACCCAGCTTTTCGCGTCGCATGCCAAAGCGTTTTCACCTTCAGCATGTCGGCCATCCAGTAATAGTCTCCGGTATTGCTCGCCGCCCTGCGATTCCCCAAAATCCCATGCTCCCGCGGCGCAACACCGGTAATCAAAGTCGTATGAGAAGGCCAGGTCACCGTAGGTACAGCCCCAATCAGCCCGCCCACAAATTCGCCCTCCTTCATCATCTTGCGAAGAGTCGGAATCTTCAGCCCAAGCTTGTCTGCATCCCGCAAATATCGATGATCGAGGCCATCCACCGAGATCACAACCAGCGGACGCCGCTGCCCGTAAAGAGAAGCGGCCAGGATCAGCAGGACTAAGCTACGCATACTCACTATCTTCATTCATTCCACATCCAGATGATGAAAGAGTGAAGGTGTGAGTCCTAAACTACGATCCCCTCTGGCCCGCCCAGTTTAAGACACTCCACAAACTGCTCTGGCCCGCAATTCAGGATTTGGCCACCAGCATCGAGCACGTCGGCAGCACCTCCGTCCCCGGCCTTGCCGCAAAGCCCGTCGTTGATCTCGACATCGTCATCCCGACACCCTGCGTGATCGTCTCCGAGCCAACCCGCAAGATCGCGACGGCTATGAGTCAATCAAACAACAGCTTGCCATGCAATTCCCCAACGACATCGACAGCTAAATCGCAGGTAAAACCGAATTCATCCTAAGCATCCTGGCGGCACGAGGCTTCCCGCAAACCCAACTCGACGACATCCGTCGCGCCAACGGGCTCATCACGCACCACCCAAGCGCCTGCTAAAAAAGCCCTGACTAATGCAAAAGAACCGCCTCGAAGCCTTCTCCGACGGAGTCCTCGCCATCATCATCACGATGATGGTGCTTGAACTCAAAGTGCCCAAAGGTGCCGACTGGGCAACGCTTTCGACAATCTTCCCGGTGTTTCTCAGCTTCCTCTACGTCGGCATCTATTGGAACAATCACCACCACCTCCTCCACACCGTCACCCACGTCAGCGCAGCAGTGCTCTGGGCAAACCTTAATCTTCTCTTCTGGCTTTCTCTCATCCCGGTAGCATCCGCCTGCGCCGGACAGAACCAATTGGCACCACTCCCAACAGCCCTCTACGGTGCCGTACTGCTGCTAGCCGCCATCGCCTACTACACCCTCCAACGTGCAATCATCTCCACTCAAGGCCCAAACTCACTTCTCAAGGCTGCACTCGGCCGCGACTGGAAAGGCAAACTCTCCCCCCTCGCCTACGTAGCTGCAATTCCCCTAGCCTTCGTCCACCCCTAAGT
>CAZZGS010000898.1:0-2352 GCA_964653845.1 uncultured Bryobacter sp. | reverse complement strand
CGTCTTGTAATTCCCATCAAGACCATAAACCACCAAACCCAGCAGCACCAATCCCAGGCCCCGCTTCACCATGGCTCCGGTCTCAGCCCCCTTCAACATCCCCAGTCGCATCGCAAACCCTACCGCAAAAAAGAAATGCGGCATGATCGTATCGGCATAAGAGTTGTAGGTGTTGTGGTGCTTGAGTACATCATGCACAACCTGAAAACCGCCAATAAAATTGACGAGAAACATCCCAACAACGGTATAGCCGCGAAACTGGTCTAACGACAGAATGCGGGCGCGCGAATCAATAGCAGCAGTCTTCATAGGCTTTAACGGACAATGACCAATCGTACGCCAGTCGTGATCACCAGGTCATTAGTCTTCCGCCCGGGGAGTGGATTTGACAGATAACGGTTACTCGCCGTCACCTGGTAACTCAGCCACTTCTTGATCTCAGCCGCAAACGCCACATCCCCATTCAAACGGTAATTGCCTGAAGTGGTCACATTGTTATAAAACACAATCTTCTCGCTCAGCGTGAAAACGCCGGCAAACCGGTGCGTCAACTCATTCCCCAACAGAATTTCACCCGAGGTCCGTTTCAACCCGCTGTTAAAAAATTCCCGGTTGAGCGATCCCCCTCCAAACACATCCCAAGTCGTCTTCTTCGTCTTGAACCAGTGATATCCCAAACCCCCTGCCGGAACAAATCGCAAATCCAGCTTCTGAAACTCATCAAATTCAAGATCGGTCGAACCAAACGAGTAAATCTTCGGCGTTATGTTCAGGTCATACTTCAAGCCACCGCGAATTGAATTCGCCGCCAGCACGGAAAGCCCAGCATTCTGGTTCTTCGAATAGAGCGACAGAAAGTGAACATGGATGGAATCGCGCGGAGTCGTCCGCAACACCTTGGCCGTAGAAGAGATCGTATTCGTCTGCGCATTGCCCCGGGCCTGCGCGTATCCAAGATCCACTGCCCCAGTCCAAAAATCCACTAGGCGCGGGTTCTTTGCCCGCTCCACATCCCGCAGATAAGCTTCCTGATCCGCCTTGTTCCGAAACAGCGTCATATCCTCCCCACGCGCGCTCACTGTCCCGATCGTCTCGCTAGATACTTCAACCTTCTCCCCGGCCAGCTTCAGACGGCCCACCAGGCTCTGCCCGTTCTTCAGCGACACATTCACTGCTTCTGTTGTCTCAATCGAAATTACCGATTCGCGCTTGATCTTCATATCCCCCGCATATTCGGTTGTCAACGTTAATTCCTTCGAATCAAACCGCGAGACTGTCCCTGTCAACCGGTCCCCATTTTTCAGCTTCACCTCATCTCCAACCCCTGGCCAACAGGCCAAAATCACCAACGGCAAAAAACAACGCATAGCTTTAATATTCCCACGCGCGCGCCCCAAAAGGCTTCAGAAATAGCTTGTCCTCTACCGCAAGCTCACCGTGAGGGCCGTAATTTCACTCCTTCGTCTTGAACCTGTAAAGATGCTGCGTCGACACCGGCACCCCCAGCAACTTCAGATACAAAAACAACTGGTGAGCATGATGATGGATATGCTTCCAGTTCGATAACAACGTCTCCAAAAACGGCTCTCCCTTCGGCGAAAAATAAGTCACGATCAAGCTCGACAAATCCGCATCCGAAGTCGCCGCAAACCCCTCCGCCGCATGAATCCGGCACGAAGCAATCAGCGCCCGCGACTCCGCCAGACTAGGCGACTTTGCCTCAGCAATCTGATCTTTCAATGCCTCAAACTGCGCCAACTTTTCCCCATGCAATCGAGCGAAGCAAGCAGTCAGCCCACCATACGATTCCACCAAATGCGCTGCCAGCCGCGTCACGCTAAACGCAGGTTCCCCAGTGCTCGACAGCCAATCCGGCCGCCACTCTTCCTTGCCTGCCGGCACCATCTGCAACATCTCTTCAATCAGTACCGTGTCCTCATCCACCTTGCGAGCCAACACAGCGACAATCGGATTTTCCATGCCTCCCAGCTTAAACGGGTGCAGGGGTAGAATATTGCTATGAGCACTGTGGCTCTGATGTCGGTCGCGGACTATCTTCGTCTAACGGAGAAGCCCTATTGCGAGTACAGAGATGGAGAGGTTTCTTCTAAGGCAATGCCAACCAAGCTCCACGCTCTTATTCAGTACGCCTTACTGATGCTGCTCCAGCGTCAAGGTGTGCAGCCATTTCCAGAACTCACACTCTGCCTTTCCCCCAAAAAATATCTTGTCCCAGACGTCTCGGTCGCAGACGATTTCGAGGGGCCATATCCAACAGAACCTGTTCTTCTTTGTTGCGAGATTCTTTCACCAGAAGACCGCCTCGGTGCCATGCTCGGCAAATGTGAGGAG
>CAZZGS010000897.1:0-2362 GCA_964653845.1 uncultured Bryobacter sp. | reverse complement strand
GGATGATTCGCCGGGCGTCCTGAGCAGGCGTACGGGCGGGGTAGGGCAGATACATAGCGTCGAGGTTGTAGAGCGTGACCGGGCGGCGAACCGCTCGTTCCCCCTCATTGTGAACTACCGAGGATTCCTCGGTAGTTGCCTCCCGACTCAGTTCGTTGTCCTCATACAGGTTTTTCAGGTGCAAGCCGACGTTGTCAGTGCTGACATCAAACAACTCGGCCATCCCCCGCTGAGAGAGCCAGACGGTCTGGTCCTTGGTGCGGAGTTGGATACGGCTCTTGCCGTCTTCGCTGGTGTAGAGAATGAGGGCGGTCATGGCGCTGGCGCTGGTGCAGGTGCGTATTTTGACATTATCGCATCAAGCAGAGATCAGTGGGATGGTAACTACCACTTCCTCGCTCTCCGTGTCGTTGACCCACGAAATCGATGGCCAAATCTTCAAAGCGCGCACAATTCCGCTGCCGATGCCGCGAAAGTTGAGTAGATCGGGAGCGAATGATGCCAAGAGGACGTTCCGGCTGCGCCTAACGCCCCGACGAATTTGCCCGACCGTCAGACTGTTCGGCAATTTGCCTGGGCTGCGGATCTCAATCCTATCATCAAAAATGAACAGTTTGATGGAGTCCTTGATGAAATAGTCACGGTGAATCAACGCATTGACCAGAAGCTCCTCAAACACAGTTTCCGAAATCTTAAAGCTTCCGTTCTGATTGAACGATCCCTCGCCTTGGATTCGAGAATTCCAGCGCTTCAAGAATCCCATTCCTTCGTCGAATTGCTCGGCCAGCGGTCCCGTGATCTGACGTTGATCGTGCCACTCAGTCGATGCGCGTTCGGTGGCTTTGAACCATACGGCATCGACCTTCATTTCCGGCAAGAGAACCGGCAGGCGTTTACCGAATAGCAGCAATCCAGCAACCGTGACTCGACCGGAATCCACCAGCTCCAAGTTTTCGAGGGTCCGTTGGTAGGCCTCACTGTCCTTGTTCCGATTTGGCACCGCTTCCGAGTATTTCGTCTCGTAGAATCTCTCGAAACGCTCGTGGTCAAAGTCCTCCAATGTCGAGGCCGCAACGACCTGACTTTCCGCGTAGAATTTTCCTCCCGATTGGAACAACCGCGCCATTTCTTCGGGACTTCGCACCCTGCGCTTGTCCGGGCCATTCTTCACCCAATACTCTCCTTCACTGTCGCAATAGGGCTTGGAGGGTCCATCGGCAATATCGATCACGACCACGATACCATCACTTGTGGATATCGATTTCGACAGAATGGAAAATGGAGGTCGAACACGATCCCACGCGACTTTCGCCATGTCTTCACCAATTTTCTCCGCTTCCTCGCCCGTTAGTCCGGCGATGCTGCCGTCCTTTTCGACACCGACAAAAATGCGCCCACCGCCGCTGTTAGCGAAGGCGACGATCTCGCCCGCCATTTTCGCGTCAGCCGACGGCTCACGTTTGAACTGCCGGGTGCTGTCTTCGCCCAAGAGGATTTGGTTTCTCAGTTCGAACTCTTCCATAATTGATAAATTTCCTTTCTGCGCCGGAATGCATCTTCCCCACCTTCCATGACGGTGACGATGCGCTGTTGAATGTCTTTGTCGTCAATGCTGCCGTGGACGAAGGAAAATGTTTCCCCTTCCTTCCGGCAGACGATGGCCTGTTCAGCATCACCCAACACAGGAATGTTCGGGTTGTGAGTGGCGAAGATAAATTGCGTCACGTCTTTCCGATCCACCAATTGCTTGATGAAGTGGCTGTAGAGAGTCTCGTTGTCCAAATCGTCTTCCGGTTGGTCGATGAGGATCACCGGATGACGCTGCAGGTGCATCAGAATGTGCAGAATCACGGTGGCCCGCTGCCCGAGCGAATAATCTCCCAGCGGTTTCCCTTGAAAAAGAATGACCGTTTCATCGGGGGTCCGGAAGCTCAGGAAGTCAGCCAAATGCTCCAGCAGCACAGAGCGGACTTTCACCACCGCAGTCTCGCTCAACTGCTTCTCCAAGTCGGCACGGCTTTGATACAGCTCACGCCCATCGATGAACGCGCCTTCTATTACATCGTAAGATGCCGCCTGCAAACCGCTGCCCTTGAACTTGGAGCGAAGGAACTCACCGAAAGCTCTGCGCTTGCCTTTGAAATCGGTTTTGAGACGAATCTCTGTTGGAAGCTCTGATTCGAGTCGTCGCACTTCGGTTTCACGTTCCGTGAATCTATCCCGCCAGAAATCGTGCAGCTTGTTGACTGCTGCGCCGAGTAGATCTCGCGCCGCTTGCTCGGTCTTTGCGCGTTGTGCGCCAGCCGCCAGCAGCTTTACCAACTGATCTAGCCGGGCCTTCTTCTTGCGGAACATCTCCAGA
>CAZZGS010000896.1:0-2372 GCA_964653845.1 uncultured Bryobacter sp. | reverse complement strand
ATCGACTTGAGCGGCGGAGCGCCATTCATCGTTGGCAGAGGCGGGGAGGCCTTCGAGAGTTGAGGCGACTCCGTGAGCGGTGACACGGTTGCGCTTGTCGAGCTTGCGGACCAGATCGACGCGCCACTGGTGCTGGCGGAACATGTTGTCGACGCGGAATTCGAGCCAGTCGAGGCTTTCGGGGTAGCCGCCGAGGGAGCGTGGCGGGTGGACGTTGGACCAGTCTGCATAGCTGTGGCGATACCAGGCTTTACCCAGATTCTCGAGAGTGCCATATTTCTTTTGGAGCCACTCGCGAAATTTGACCTGGGTGGCCTGGCAGAAGCAGAGCATTTTGGGAGGTGCGCCACCGGGCCAGGAGTGTTCATTCCAGAGGTCCCAAGCCCACATGGCTGCGTGGTTTTTGTAGCGCTCGACCAGTGTGGAGAGGAAGATTTCGGCACGGGCGCGGAAGTCTTCGTTGTCGAGGCAGAGGCCGGGGAATCCTCCGGTGGCGCTTGAACCTGAGATTGAAGAGTGGACGATGCTGTCGTCGGAGGCGACGAAGCGGGCATGGCTGTATTGGTCAAAAGCCCACTCGGGTGCGGCCGTGATCATTTCCGATACGGTGACTTTGATTCCGTTTTCGGCGGCGAGTTCGAACATGCGGTCATAGTCGCGCCAATCGAATTTGCCGGGAGCCACTTCAATGGCCGACCACATGAACCAGTGGCGGAAGTTGTTGATACCTAGCCGGGCGGCAGTTTTGTGGTCTTTGGCCCAATCTTCTTCTGGCGGGTTGGACTTGCGGAAGTAGACTGCGCCGTAGGGGAAGATGGGGTCTCCTGGCGATGGGGCGGCGAGCAGACCGGCAGCCTGGAGGCTGGCAATGAAAGTGCGTCGATTCAAAGTGTTGTCCTTGGCCCAAATCATGCAGGATTGAGCATAACCACGCGGGGAATGGTTGTGGTGCGAGAATATGAATAATCAGCATCAGTAGGTAACAACCGGGCTGAAGGCGAGATCATAAGTGAGGTAACGATGCGGTCATTTGTTGTCATTGTTGTGTTGGGTTTGGCAAGTGTTGCGGCACGGGCCGAGGTGACTTATGCCAAGGAAGTGTCGCGGATTCTGGCTGGGCGTTGTCAACAGTGTCATCGGCCTGGCGATATTGGCCCCATGACTTTGATGACCTATGACGATGCCGTTAACTATGCGCCCGATATCAAGCGCGTTGTCGAGGAAGGCATTATGCCGCCGTGGAAGCCGAGTGAGAGCCACGGGAAGTTTAAGGGTGCGTTTGCACTGAAGCCGGAAGAGAAGCTGGACATGCTGACGTGGATCGCAAATGGGACTCCGATGGGGGATGAGGCGGATATGCCTCTTGCGCCTGAGGACAAGGGTGTCTGGGTTTTAGGTGAGCCTGACCTGACGGTGAAGATGCCCGCTGCTTATACGCCTGCTCGCGGCAAGGATGTCTACCGCTGCTTTGTGTTGCCTACCGGGATTGATGCGGATCGATTTGTCAGCGCCATTGATATCGTGCCTGGGAACCGGAAGATTGTGCATCACGTGATTGTGTATCTGGACCCAACTGGGGATTCTGAACGGTTGGACGCCAAGGATGAAGAGCCTGGTTATGACTGCTATGGCGGACCTGGATTTGAGATCGGTGTCAGCAATCTTGAGAGCCTTCTTTTTAATGGCTACACGCTTGGTGGTTGGGCGCCTGGTGCCCGGCCAGAACACCTGCCCAAGGGTATTGGGATGAAGATTGGCAAAACCGCTCGCGTGGTGATGCAGGTTCACTATTACACCGGTGGAAGGACTGGCGAGGACCAGACTTCAGTTGGGCTCTACTTCAATAAAGAGAAGGTGGAGAAGCAGCTTTACTTTGTGCCGGTAGTGCAGACGCGGCTGGATATTCCGGCTGGCGACGCTGCGCATGTTGCGACGGCGAGCTTCCCGGTATTTCCCGGCCTTGAGATGAAGGTGATTAACGTGTTTCCGCATATGCATCTGCTTGGGACCAAGATAGAAGTGGAGAAGCTGAATCGCGGCGATAAGGAGCGGATGATTCTGATTGACAAGTGGGACTTCAACTGGCAGGGTGCGTATACGTTCGAGGAGCCGGTGAAAATGCCTGCCTGGTCGCAGTTGAGTCTTCGTTGTACCTTTGATAACTCGGTGAACAATCCGAAGAATCCCAGTAATCCGTTGAAGAATGTGAAGTGGGGCGAAGGCACTGAAGACGAGATGTGCCTTGCGTTCGTTGGTGTCGTATTCGATCGCTTTTAAGAGAGAACCATGGTTGAACATAAAGCTCGTGTGCTGGTTGTAGACGATGAGGAGAACCAGCGGCGGGGCTTGTCATCTCTGATTTCCGCCTGGGG
>CAZZGS010000895.1:0-2377 GCA_964653845.1 uncultured Bryobacter sp. | reverse complement strand
GGATGAAGGTGATGCGTAACATGCGGCGAATTCTCATTGTGACGGCATTGGCCACTGCTTGGGGGCAGGGGGTCGTACCGCGAGGTCTGACGCTCAAGCCGAAACCGGCCGACTATGAGTTTTCCGGTGACGCCGGCAAGCTGCAAATTGGTGCGACCTACATGGGGCGTACTTTCTCCGCAGGTACCACTTTGCACGATTCCGGCAATTTCATCGTCGTCGAACTGGGCGTCTTCGCAAGCAAGACCTTCACTGGCGATTTGAGTGCCGGAGACTTCCAGTTAAAGATCGACGACAAGAAAATAACCCTGCTGCCTTCAGCGCCGGGGCTGGTGGCGAATGGCTTGCGCAATCGCGACTCGGACCCGCAGCGCCGCCGCCTGGTCTATGGAGGAGGCATGGGGGATGCGCAGGTTATAGTTGGCCAACCTCGGCCTCAGGCTCGCTTCCCCGGGGACCCGCGCCCGGGACAGCAACGTCCCATCGGCATGCCAACCACCACCGAAGGTGAGGCCCAGGATTGGGACGCGGCTATCGAAAGCGCAATTCTTGAAGGACCAGTACAAATCGGGCGCGCGGGCAATCTTTACTTCGACTTTCCCGGAAAGATGACGAAAGTGAAAAATTTAGTTTTGCAGTACACCGGACCCGGAGGCAAGCTCGATTTGAGGCTCCGTTGAAGTATAATTAAAGTTTGGCCTAATGCCCTCATTCTCTTTCCGTGTCCAAAGGCGAATCACCGCCTATCAGCGTCTGTTTCGCGAGCTCAGCCTTGTTGGCAAAGGGCTCGTATCGACAGACCATGTCGTTCAAGCGCATATCGTGCCCATCCGTCGCTGCAATATCGATTGCGGCTACTGCAACGAGTACGACGACTTCTCTAGCGAAGTGCCCATCGATACGATGCTGGACCGGGTACGTCATCTTGGCCGGCTTGGGGCGACGCTCATTACTATCAGTGGTGGCGAGCCAATGCTGCACAGCCGAATAGAAGACATCATCAGGGAAATCAAAAAGGTCGGCGCGATTGCCGGCATGATTACCAACGGCTATTTGCTAAACGAGAAGAAAATCAAGAGTCTGAATGAAGCAGGCTTAGACCATTTACAGATTTCCATCGACAACCTGGTGCCTGATGAAGTCTCGAAGAAGAGCTTAAAAGTACTTGATAAAAGATTGCAGTGGCTGGCAGAGTTTGCCCTCTTTCACGTAAATATCAACAGTGTGGTTGGCGCAGCCATCAAGAATCCCGAAGACGCATTTGTAATTGCCACTCGTGCTCATGAGCTTAACCTCAGTTCCACTGTTGGCATCATCCACGACGGTAGCGGGCAGTTGAAACCTCTCGGCCCTGTCGAGCGCGACGTCTTCCACCGCATCCGCGCACTCTCGAAGAAGAGCTACGCTCGCCTCAATCACTTCCAGGAAAAGATTGCCGATGGTGAGCCCAACGATTGGAAGTGCCGTGCCGGTGCCCGTTACCTCTATGTTTGCGAAGACGGCCTGGTGCATTACTGTTCGCAACAACGCGGCTTCCCAGGCATTCCCTTAACGGAGTATTCACTCGCCGACGTACGGCGTGAGTACAACACCAAAAAGAGCTGTGCGCCCAACTGCACGGTCAGTTGTGTGCACCAGACTTCAATGATGGATTTCTGGCGCGATCCGCAGACACTGGAATCTGTCGCGCCTTCAAAGAAGGAAGCGCCCCTGGTACAGATTCACGCCTCCGGGAGCTAAGTCATTCGGACGGGAGCTCCGGTCGAGTTTGCTTTCACTGTCCTCGTGGCAATGAACCTTGGAGTACGAGAATTGCAAGCATCGAATTACAAGGGCAATGATCCTGAAGCCGGTGTCTACTTTCAGGGAACGCCTTGGTTCTTTGCTGGTGTCGAGTATGACCAGATGCAGTTTGGGGTGGCTTTTCGAATCCAGTGAGGATTCCGATTTTCTCCTTGCTGACTAAGGCATTACCGCGTACCGTTGCCTGGCTCAAGCCCCTTGGTGACGAAAAGGCGGAAGATCCCTTTAGACCCTGCCAGGAGCCGCATCAGTCCGACGGACTCCTAACCGAGGTTTGGCGCGAACAAGGGTATGAAGTTTTTGAGGTGCATCATGCGGCATTTAATATTTCCTTAGGCGCGCTGAGCCAATACCGCATTCCATTCGCGCGTGATTAAGCGAGAAGCGACCCTGTAACTTTGGGGCGGTGGGACTCAAGTTCCCACCGCTATTTTTTAGATAAAGGCTGTGGTCTTAACCCCTGAAATCTCAAAGGGCCGCCGGCAGCGCTGATTCTTGCAAGTGGCCTTGTCATCGAGCAAGACCATGTAGCTCAGAGCTTTCTGAAACTTGGCGCGATCACGGTCGTCGCCAT